>JALHVH010000225.1 GCA_022867105.1 Candidatus Aminicenantota bacterium | reverse complement strand
CGCTCTTGCGGGGATGGTGGATATCGGCATGGTTTCGAGAAACGTCCAGCCGGTCGAGCTGGAGAAGGGGGCGTTCCCGGTGGCCGTGACCAAGGACGCCGTCATCCCGACCCTCAGCGCCCGGAACCCGGTCCTCAAGGATCTTCTGGCCCGGGGCCTGAAGAAGGATGAGTTCGCCGGCGTTTGGATCACGAAGACCGTGACCAGCTGGGACGGGCTCCTCGGGCGGACGGGCAAGGCCGAGATCCACGTCTACACCCGCTCGGACGCCTGCGGGGCGGCCGAAACCTGGGCGGCCTACATGGGGAAGCGCCAGGAGGACCTCACCGGCATAGGCGTCTACGGCGATCCGGGACTGGCCGACGCCGTCAAGCGCGATCCCCTTGGCATCGGCTTCAACAACGTGAACTTCGCCTATGACGCCAAGACCCTCAAACCGGTCGCAGGGATCGTCATCTGCCCCATCGACATCAACGGGAACGGCAAGGTCGACCCCGAAGAGAGCGTCTACGGGACCCGGGACGACATCACCGGGGCCATCGCCCGGAACGTCTATCCTTCGCCCCCGGCCAGGGACCTCTATTTCGTCACGAAGGGAAAACCGCAGAACCCCGTCCTCGTCGAGTTCCTGAAGTGGGTCTTGACCGAGGGGCAGAAGTACGTCCCCGAGACGGGCTACATTCCGCTGAGCGCGGAGAAGCTGGCCGAAGGGCTGTCGATGATCGGCGCCGGCCCGGCGAAAAAATAGGCGTCCCGGCGGAGACTGGGAGGGAGGCAAGATGAGGCTTTTCAAGGACTTGGTGGCCGGGAAGCTGATGTTCCTGTTGACGCTTTTCCCGAGCTTCCTCGTCCTTGTCATCATCTTCGGGCTCTTCCAGAAGTCCAGGGCCATCTTGGCCATCCGGTCGGTAGGGCGCCTGCTGTTCTCGTCGGGGTGGCATCCCCTTAAGGGCGAGTTCGGCCTGCTCCCCTTCATCACGGGGACCCTCTGGGTGACCTTCGTCGCCCTGGTCATCGCCATCCCCATCTCGCTGTTCACAGCCATCTACCTTTCCGAGTATGCCCCGCGGTTCGTCCGCGACCTCGCCAAACCCATCATCGACCTCCTGGCGGGACTGCCGTCTGTCGTCTTCGGCGTCTGGGGGATCATGGTCATCGTCCCGTTCGTCGGCAACGTCCTGGCGCCTCTATTCGGTGTTTACTCCAGCGGCTACAGCATCCTGGCGGGCGGCATCGTTCTGGCCATCATGGTCTTTCCGACGATCATCCACGTCTCGCTCGAGGTCTTCGCCTCCATCCCTTTCGCCCTCCGCGAGACCTCGTTATCCCTCGGAGCGACCCGCTGGGAGACGGTCCATCACGTGGTCCTTCGCAAAGGCGCCCAGGGGATCCTGGCGGCGAGCATCCTGGGCCTCTCCCGGGCCTTCGGCGAAACCATGGCCGTCCTCATGGTCGTCGGGAACGTCCCTGTGGTCCCCAAGTCCCTGTTCGCCCCCGGCTACCCTTTGCCGGCTCTCATCGCCAACAATTACGGGGAGATGATGTCCGTGCCGCTCTATGATTCGGCGCTGATGCTGGCGGCCCTGGTGCTTCTCCTCGTTGTCCTGGCCGCGAGCGTTTTCGGCCGGTGGATCCTCATCAAGGCGGAGAAGAGGGCCGAATGAAGTTCGAACAAGAAATTACAAGGGGGCGGATCAGGCACCGCAGGGCGGTCGAGATCGTCGCTAAGATCGCCATGATCGGGTCGACGACGCTGGTCATCGGCAGCCTCCTGGCCATCATCGGCACCATCGTCTGGAAGAGCCTGCCGGCCCTGAAGCTGTCCATGATCACCCAGGCCCCCAAGGGCGGCTACTATCTGGGCAAGGAAGGCGGGATCCTCAACGCCATCGTGGGCTCGCTCTACCTCGGCCTGGGCGCGACCGCCCTGGCCCTCGTCTTCAGCCTGCCCATCGTCCTCTACTTGAACCTCTACACGAAGAAGAAGTCGCGCTTCGCGGGCCTGACGCGGTTCGCCTTCGACGTCCTTTGGGGAATCCCGTCCATCGTCTACGGCGCCTTCGGGTTCGTGCTGATGATGGCCGTCGGACTGAGGGCGTCGCTCCTGGCCGGGATCATCACCGTGGCCCTGCTCGAGCTCCCGATCATGAGCCGGGCCATCGACGAGGTTATGGTCCTCGTGCCCAGAGAGCTCAAGGAGGCTTCGTTCGCCCTCGGGGCCACGCGCCTCGAGACGGCCTTCAAGGTCGTCGTCCGGCAGTGCATGCCGGGCATCCTGACGGCAATCCTCATCGCGTTCGGCCGGGGCATCGGCGACGCGGCCTCGGTCCTGTTCACGGCCGGATTCACGGACCGCATCCCCACGTCGCTCTTCCAGCCGGCGGCCACCCTTCCCCTGGCCATCTTCTTCCAGCTGGGGACGCCCTTTCCCGAGGTCCAGCAGCGGGCCTACGCTTCGGCGGCCGTGCTGACCCTGCTCATCCTCCTCATCAGCGTCGGCTCCCGGCTCCTGATCCGGAAACTTACGAAGCACGTCATTAAATGAGAGACAGGTGAAGTCATGGACGAAAGGACACACATCAGCATCCAGGATCTGAACGTCTTTTACGGCAGTCTTCACGTCCTGAAAAACATTTCACTGGACATCCCGGACCGGAAGATCACGGCCATCATCGGGCCCTCGGGCTGCGGCAAGACGACCCTCCTCAAGTCCCTCAACCGCTTGCTCGACGCGCTCGACGGGGTTCGAGTGGAAGGAAAGGTTCTGGTGGACGGCGAGGACATCTATGGGCCGAAGGTCGAAGTGACCAGGGTCCGAAAGAAGATGGGCCTCCTCTCCCAGAAGCCCCAGGTCCTGCCTATGTCGATTTACGACAACGTCGCCTACGGCCCCAGGGTCCATGGCACCAAGGACAAGAAGGAGCTGGAGCGGATCGTCGAAAATTTCCTGAAGGTCGCCGGCCTATGGGAAGAGGTGAAGGGGCGGCTCCACCACCCGGCCTCCCGCCTCTCCATGGGCCAGCAACAGAGGTTGTGCCTGGCCCGGGGACTGGCTGTCGGGCCTGAGATCATCCTGGGCGACGAGCCGACCTCGGCCCTCGACCCCCAGTCGAGCCAGAACGTCGAGAAACGGCTCATGGAGCTGAAGCAGGATTATACCGTCGTGGTCGTGACCCATATCCTGAGGCAGGCCCGCCGCATCGCCGACTACATCGTCTTCCTCTACCTGGGCGAACTCGTCGAGCACGGCCCCGCGGCCGAGATTTTCGCCGATCCCAAAAACCCCCGCACCCGTGCCTATCTGACCGGCGAGATCAGCTGATCGGTCCGTTCGCGAGCTTCACCGCGACGGGATTCTTCTTGAATTCCTGCAGGAAATTATAGAAATGGATCTCGTTCGCGTCCAGGCCGAACTTGTAGACGTAGCGTCCGGCCAGCCGTGACGCGAACAGGGCCTTGAGGTAGGAGGCCGGGATCCTTTGGATGATCTTGGCGACCCCGACCTTCTTCACCAGGACGGGCGGGATGCAGCACTCGAGGGTCCTCTTCAGGAGGTCCTTGTCCTCGATGAGATTGGAGCCGTTGACGGCGTCCTTGATCTGGTTGATCTTCTCGCTGATCATGTCCGAAAGGATGGACCGGGGGATCCGCGTCCGGGCGTTCTCCTTCCAGATGATCTCGAACTCCTGGGCCGCGTTCTTGCGGATGAAATCCAGGTCCTCCTCGACGTATTGTTTCCGGAAGTCCGTGATCTTCCCGTCCTTGACGCACATGAGATCGTCCCACTCCTCGTCGGTCAGGGCCAGGCTGGCCAGGACCTCGAGGTGGGACGACGTCACGCCGCCCTTGTTAGCCGAGGCGTCCTTGTAGAGGACGACGCCCTTTTCCTCCAGCCGGAGGCGCGCCTGCTGGGTGATGAAGAGGTTGGCGCCCTCGACGATGACCTTGAACCGGGGCTCGCCGTTGTCGTTTATCCATCGGGTCCAGTTATTGATGGTGATGGAGGAGGGCCGGCCGCCGCAGGGCACGAAGATGTTGGCTTTGAACCTGGGGTTGAGGTGGAACGTATTGCGGAACTCCAGGCCGTTCTCGACCTTTTCGCCGTCGGGAAGAACGATGTCGGTTTCCTTGACCGTGACCAGGAATCCCTTGGCCGAGAGGAGCTTGGCGTTGAAGTGTTCGACCATCTTCCGGGCTTTGGCCAGCCGGACGAGCTCCTTGCGGTTGAGGCCATCGGGGTCATAGAGAACGCCCGAACCGTCGACGACGGCCAGGATCTTGTCCTTGGAGATGAGGATCTCGTTCGAACCCAGGTCGCCGTCCGGTCCGCCGGTCATGACCTTGGTCATCTTTTCTTCCTTGAGCCCGAGCTTCTCCAGGGTGCGGACGACGTACTCGTGGACCGAGTTGGTCGTCATGCCGTAGAGGTCGTGCGGGATGCCGCCCATGCTCACCGGTTTGCCGGTCGTGAAGGCTTTCCAAAACCTGTAGCCGCGGGCCTGGGCCCGGAGGGCCGCCCACTCCATGAGGTCGGCCGTGCCCTCGTCGGGGCCCAGGAAGAGGATGATCTCCTTGCCGTAATAATCGACGACGCCGGGGTCGGGGAGCACGAGATCGAGCAGGCCGTCGATGTACTTCTTGAAGGCCGCTTCCGGACGGTCCTGGAACCCCCAGCGCAGGAGGATGGTGCCCTTGGAGCCGCCGTCGGGCAGGTCTTTGTTCTTCCTCTGCTGGGTCGAGGCCAGGTTGTAATTCTCGTCGAAGATGAAGTCGGAGTTGGTCAGGTAGCACTGGAGGTTGGCGGAGCGCACAATGCGTATGCCGCCCCGGGCAATGTCCTGGAACCGGATATGGAAGCCGCGGAGCTCCCTGCCGATGACGTGGAACAGGCCGAAGGGCACGAGCGGGTAATCGACCCTGTTGAGAAAGTCCGGCCTGTACATGAAGGAGATGGAGACCTTCTCTTTCATGTAAAAGTTGGTCTTGAGAGTGACCTCGATGAACAAGCAGGCGGCCAGGAAGATGTTCCGGTCAGCTTCGACGGAGATCGTCCGCAGGATGTTCTTCCTGAGGGCGGCCAGCCTGGCCCCTATGTCCGGGTCCTTGATGGCGGGGTTGAACTTCTTATCGAAGAGGACGAAGAGCGGCTTGATATACTCGTGATTGCTGATCAGGGCCTCCCAGACGCGGGCCTCGGTGTAGGTTTCCTTGGCCAGCTTGACCTTGAGGTCGCGGAGGATCCCCAGCCGCTCGGGGGAATCCTTAAGGGCGTCGGCCAGCTTCAGATATTCCTCGTTGTAGCCGCTCAGGAATTGGTGGGCGAAGCTCCAGACGGAATTACTGAACACGAACTCCTGGGCGGTGAGCTTGTTCTCCCGGAACAGGGCGGACAGCGGGCTTTCCGGGATGACGTAGATCAGGCTGATGTCTTCGATGAGATTCCGGAGCTTGTCCTTGCTCTTGATCTCGTCCAGGTAGAAGGTGTAGACCGTCCTCCCGTTGGCGAAATGCTCGATGTACTTCCTCTTGGAGAAGAGACCGTGGGAATTGATGACGTCGGAGACGTTGGAAAAGAAGCGGGGGCTGGCGTCGGTCTTGGTCACGACGGAGATCCGGAGTTCCTTGTCCCTGGGGACGGGTGTCACGTCGATGAGCGGGCTCTCCCAACCCTTGGCCTTCTCGAGGAGGCACTGGTATCGGTCGATAGTGTCCCTGGGGACCGAGGCCAAGAAGGTCTTGTCCGCGATCTTTTTCATGTCCGTCTCGTCGGGAAGAACCTTGTCCGTCCCATACTGGGGTTTGTAAACGACGTACATTCTCAGGTGCTGAAGTCCCCTGGCCTTGCGCAGGGTCCGGTAGGACTGGAGCCGGTAGTGGGGGTACCTGTCCTCGATGCGTTCCTCGATCTTGACGCCCTGCGCCTGGTCCTCTTCGACCAGGTAGAGGGCCTCGTTCTCGTGCTCCGTCTGGAAGTCGATCTTGACGACCTTCTCCCGGCGCAGGGTGGCCAGAATCTCGGCGGCCCGGAGGGCTTCAATATGGCAGGCGATGGTTTCGATGGGGGTCGACCGAAAGTAGAAATCGCTCATTCCCAGGCCGGTGCAGAAGGCGTCCAGCTCCTCCCGGACGGTGATTTCGGGATAAAAGCGGTCGTTCAGGATGAGTTTTTCTATTTTTTTAAGCTGCTCTTCGGTCAAAACAGAAATTTCGGCGATCTGTTTCAGGGTTTTCATGGGTCCTCCACCTTTTCCGCTCAAAAATCAGGCGTCATTATAGCACTTTCAACCGTCTTTTTCGATCTCCATCCTTTGCAACGTAAGCTCTTGACCTTCCATGATTTCCAAGCCCGGGGAAGCGCACGAGGAGCAGACGAAGACCGGCTCGTCGGTCAAGGACTCTTTCCCGCAGGACCGGCACCGGACCTTGAGGGGGACGACCTCGATGCGGAGCTTAGCCCGGGATGCGATAGTCCCTTTTTTAAACGTGTCGAAGGCCGTCTCGAGAAGTTCCGGGACGACACCCGACAGCCTCCCGACGCGGAGCGTAACGGCCGTGACCCTCAGGGCTTTCTCGTCCCGGGCCTTTTCCTCGAGGATCTCGAAGAGGCCGGCGACGAGGGACAGCTCATGCATGGCCGGATCGGAGCTTTTCGAGGGCGGAGACGAGGAAGGCTTCAAGAACGTCCATTCCCTGCCCGGTCAGGGCGGAGACCTCGAAAACTTCGAGGCACGGGTTGGTCTCCAGGGCCTCGCGCCGGGCCCGAGCCGGGTCGAAAGGAAGGTGGGGGATGAGGTCAGCCTTGGTCAGGACGAGGACGTGGGAGGAGAGGAAGGCCTCCGGGTACTTCTTCGGCTTATCGTCTCCTTCGGGAGATGAGAGGAGGACGAATCGCAAGCTTTCGCCCAGGTCATAGGAGGCGGGGCAGACGAGGTTGCCCACGTTCTCGATGAACAGGAAGTCCAGGTCCGCCGGGACCTCGGCCAGGACCTTG
>JALHVH010000224.1 GCA_022867105.1 Candidatus Aminicenantota bacterium | reverse complement strand
GAGACGAAGAAGAGGAGCCTGCCCTGGGACGGGCCGAGCTGGATCGTCCTCGGCGAGGACGTTCTGGGCTGAATGGAGATGAGGTCGGCCTCCTCTGTCAGCCAGTTCACGGTGTTGAGGAAGAAGTTTCCGTTTCCAGAAGTATTGTAGTATCTGTTGGCGGCGAAGTCCGAGTCGCCGAACACGGCCAGCCGGGCCTCCTTCTCGCTGGCGGGCTTTTCCGCCTGGGGAACGTCCTTCGTTTCCGTCCCCTTGATCTTGAGCGTCTCCACGACGGCCAGGGAGATCGGCCCCTGCTTGTCCTTGTCCTTGTCGAACTTGACCTCCTTCTGGTCGAGCTGGCGCTCGGACCACGAGTCGGGACTGGTCCTGGCGATGACCGTCACGGTCGCCCCGTCGGGCTTCTTATCGGCCGGTTCTATGGAGCGGGCGAGGGGAAAGAACGTCGCGTAGCGGAAGTTCTTGGTGATGTCGTGATATTCGTATTCACTGACGACCGGCATGAAGTAGTCGCCGCCAAGGAGCCTTGAGACCGTATCGACGATGAGGTCGTTCTCGATCTTGAGGCCGTAATCCGCCAGCAGGGGCGCGAGGCCGGGGTCCGTCTCCGGATCGAGCATGAAGAAGACCCGTCCGCCGCGCCCGATGAAGCCCTTGATGGTGTCGACCTCGTTTGGAAGGAGGGCTTTCTTAGGGCCTGGGACGACCAGGAGGTCGCAGTCGGCGGGGAAATTCGCGGAAAGGGCCAGGGCGATCTTCTTGACCTCGTAGCCCATCTTCTCCAGTTCGCCCTTGGCCGTGGAATAGCCGTTGTCCCCGCTCTCCGCGATCGTCTCTTCGCCGTGTCCTTCAAGGAACGTGATCGTCTTCTTTTTTTCGCGGGTGATCTTGATGATGGCGTTGGTGATGTCCTCCTCGGTCGCGGAGGTGATCCTGCTGTCCTTGTCGCCGGACTCGAAGATCGTTGTCCCGTCCTGGGTGACCTGGTAGCGCTTCACCAGGCCGGGGTTCTTGTCCGGGTCGATGAACTCGTATTTGAGCTTCGGGGACTCGTACGTGTAGATCTTCATCAGGTTCTCCATCGAGCCCCGGCCGTAGTTCCCCTCCCGGAAGAAGGCCTTGATGATGATATCGTTCTTAAGGGCTTTGACGACCTTGACGGACTGATCGGAGAGGGAATGGAGCTTCGAAGACGTAAAGTCCATCCGGTAATGGTGTTTGGCCAGGAAGGCGTTCACGAGGACCAGGATGGCCAGGACGAGGACGACGACGAGGAGCATGTTGCTCGAATAGATGAAGGACCTCCGCTTGAAGCCTTTCTTCAGCGAAGACAGGTTGAGGACGATGTAAGCCGCGATCGCCGCCAGCCCGAAGAGGACGACGACGAAAGCGGCCGTTCTCGCCTGGGGCTGGAGCCTGAGCACGGCGAGGCCGGCCAGGATGAGGCCCAGGCCGATATAATTTAAAGTGCGCTTGAGCTTTTCCATGGTCTTACCTCCAACGCCTGGACTGGATCACGGAATGGGTGAGGAAGAGCCCGAAGAAAGAGAAGCTCAGGTAATAGACGAGGTCCGAGGTGTCCAGGATGCCCCGGGTCATGTCGTCGAAATGCTGAAAGAAGGAAACGTAGTTGAGGGCGTCCTTCCAGATCCCTCCGGCCGCCGAGCCCGCCCAGCTCAGGACCCAGAAGAGGAGGAGCGTCCCGAAAGTCAGGATGGCCGCGACGATCTGGTTCTCGGTGAGGGAGGAGTAAAAGATGCCGATGGCCAGGAACGCGGCTCCCATGAGGAAGAGCCCCAGGTAACCGTCAAGAAGCGGCGCCACCTCGGGGTTGCCGTAGGCGAAGGTGAAGAGCGAGAGAAGTCCCGTCAGGAGGAGCATGACCGCGAGGACGATGAGCGTGGCCAGGTACTTGCCCAGGATGATCTGGTTAATCGAGACGGGCGAGGTGAAGAGCAGTTCTTCGGTGCCGATCTTCTTCTCCTCCGCGAAGAGCCGCATGGTCAGGAGCGGGAGCATCAGGAGCAGGATGATGGACATGTTGTGGAAGAGGGGGGAGAAGACCATCTGGTTGATGTTGATCTGCTGGTAGTAAGCGGGGTTCTGGGCGAGCTGCATCGCCTGGGAATTGAACCACCAGACGAGGCTGTAGAAGAAGAACCCGACGAGAAGGAGGAACACGGCGATGACGACATAGGCGATGGGCGAGGTGAAATACGCCAGGAGCTCTTTTTTGGCCAGGAACCAGATGTTTTTCATTGGACGATGCCTCCTGAGACGATCTTGAGGTAGAGATCCTCGATGTTCATGGCGGCGGGCCGCATCTCCAGGAGCCCGAGGCCTTTCTCGACAGCCAAACGCGCGATATCGTCACGGCAGTCCTGGCCGCGGCCCCATTCGATCCGGACCTCGCCCCCCTCCGGGACGGCCGTCTCGACCCCGGGCAGGCCGCGGAATAGCGCGGCCGCCTCTTCGCCGCCCTTGCGGAGCCTGATGAATGTTCCGTCCCTCCCGCCGTAGGATGCCGTCAGTTCATCCAAGGAGCCCGAGGCCATGAGATTGCCCTCGTTGATGATCACGACGCCGTCGCAGGTCTGGGTGACCTCGGCCAGGATATGCGTCGACAGCAGGATGGTGCGCTCGCCCCGGAGCGACTTGATGAGCTCCCGGATCTCGATGATCTGGGCCGGGTCCAGCCCGATCGTCGGTTCGTCCAGGATGAGGACTTGGGGATCGTTGATGAGGGCCTGGGCGATGCCGACCCGCTGCTTGTAGCCGCGGGAGATGTTCTTGATCAGCCGGTGACGGACCGACTCAAGCCCTCCGGCGTGGAGGGCCCTACCGACGGCCTCCTTTTTCTTCGAAGAGGAGACTCCCTTGATATCGGCCACGAAGCCGAGGTAGGCGGAGACGGTCATCTCCGGGTAGAGGGGGACGACTTCGGGCAGGTAGCCGGTGGCCTTCTTGACCTCGTTCGCCTGCTCGAAGACGTCGAATTCCGCAACCACGGCCTTCCCGTCTGTGGCCGGCAGGTAGCCGGTCAGGATCCTCATGGTCGTGGTCTTTCCGGCGGCGTTCGGGCCGAGGAGCCCCCAGATCTTGCCCTTCTCGACCTTGAAGCTGATGCCCTTGACGGCCGGAAAATCACCGTATCTTTTGACCAGTTCCGTAACTTCGATCATGGCGTGCCTCCATATTGGGAATGAACTTCACTTCCGCCCGCGGCGTTCCATGTTTTTTTCCCGTCAAGCGGTCCTATGGCTACATTCTCTCCGGCATGGGGATGCCCATGAGAGTGAGCGCGGTTTCCAGAGTTTTCTTGACATCATGGATGACCATCATCCGGAACATCCGGAGGTCCGGATCCTCCTCGGCCAGGACGGGGTAGTGGTGGTAATAGGCGTTGAGCTTCTGGCAGAGATTGAAGGTGAACTTGGCCAGGTAGGAGAACTCCAGGGAGTTCACGGCGTGACGAACCTCCTCCTCGAAGGTCGAGGCGTTGAGGACGATGTCCCAGAAATCGGCCCCTTCCCCGGCGCTGAGAATGTCCAACGGCACATCCCAGGAGCCGGCCGCTTCACGCACCCGGTCCTCGGTCATGCCCGTCCTCTCCTCGAGCTTGCGGAATATGCTCCTGAGGCGGACGCACGTATACTGGAGAT
>JALHVH010000223.1 GCA_022867105.1 Candidatus Aminicenantota bacterium | reverse complement strand
GGTACGTCCTCAGCGGGGAGCGGGACGGATTCCGCTTCGAGGTCGGGGAGTTCTTCGGCGGGGCATTCGTCCCCCGCTCGGTCGCCTTCTCCCGGGCCGGGAGATCGGGGAGGGTCCGGGTCCTCAAGATCCAATTCAACAGGCCGCCCCGCGGCGACCTCTTCGGACCGTCCGTCCTGAAAGGGCTGGAACCGAAGACCTGGCCGGAGATCGAGGCCCTGCTCCAAGATGAAGATTAGATCTTTCGCCAAGGTCAACCTCGGGCTCGAGGTACTGGGAAAGCGGCCCGACGGCTATCATGATATTCTCACCCTTTTCCAATCGGTCGACCTGGCGGACGTTTTGGAGTTCGTCCCCGCATCCGGCCGTGACATCCGGCTTTCCGGCAACGATCCCTCCGTCCCCTGGGACGAGAGGAACCTCATCCACCGGGCCGCCGAGCTCCTCCGGAGCGAGACGGGCAAAGGCGGCGGGGTCCGGATCGAGGTCGCCAAATCCATCCCCGCCGGAAGGGGGCTCGGAGGCGGGAGCAGCAACGCGGCCATGACCCTGTTCGGCCTGAACATCCTCTGGGACCTCAATCTGGGCATGTCCGACCTGGCCGGGCTCGGGAAGAGGATCGGGGCGGACGTTCCCTATTTCCTCGAAGGCGGCCTGTGCCTCGGCGAGGAGCGCGGCGACCGCCTGACCCCCCTGCCGGACCTTCCGCCCCTATTTTGCCTGCTGGCCTTCCCTCCCTTTCCCGTCGGAACGGCCGTAACCTACGCGGCTTGGCGTCCCTCCTTGACTTCAGCCGCTAAACCCAGTAAAATTAAGCGGTTTTTAGAGAATAAAGACTTTGGCCTCCTGGAAAACCAGCTAGAAGAAACGATCTTTCGATCTCATCCTCAACTCGAAGAGTTCAAGAGGTTCTTCCAAGGCCAGGGCGCGGAGGCCTCCTTGGTGAGCGGCACGGGTTCGACGGTCTTCGGGCTCTTCGCGGAGAAAAAAAAGGCCCTGGGAGGATGGCGGGAGCTCCGGAAAAGGGCGCCGGCGCTCATCGTTAAGTCCCTGCCGCGGGAGACATATTGGAGAAGGCTTCGTGCTGGGGCGTAGCCAAGCTGGTAAGGCAACGGACTTTGGATCCGTCATCCGGAGGTTCGAATCCTCCCGCCCCAGTTCACATGAACTGAGAATTCGATTATAAAAGGACGCGACGATGAAAGTATTCGCAGGTTCATCCAATCCGGGCCTGGCCGGGGAGATCGTCAAGTACTTGAAGATCGGCCTGGGCCGCTCGGTGCTCGAGCGCTTTTCGGACGGGGAGATCCACTTCACCATCGACGAGAACGTCCGGGGTGAGGACGTCTTCATCATCCAGTCCGGGTCCGCGGATGCCAGCTTCCACCTCATGGAGCTTTTCCTGATGATCGACGCCTTCAAGCGGGCGTCGGCCGAGCGGATCACCGTGGTCATGCCCTACTACTGCTACGCCAGACAGGATTGGAAGGACCGCCCCCGTGTGCCCATTTCGGCCAGGCTCGTGGCCGATCTCATGGAAAAATCCGGAGCGGACCGAGTCCTGACCATGGACCTCCATTCCCCCCAGATCCAGGGTTTCTTCTCCATCCCGGTGGACAACCTGATGGCCGCGCCCGTGCTGGCGAACTTCCTCAAAGGCCTCGATCTCGAGAACCTGACCGTCGTTTCGCCCGACGCGGGCGGTGTCGGCCGGGCCCGGGTCTTCGCCAAGAGGATGGGGGCCAAGCTGGCCATCATCGACAAGCGGCGCCCCGCGCCCAACGTGGCCCAGGTCCTGAACGTCATCGGCGAGGTCCGGGACCAGAACGTCGTCATCTTAGACGACATAGTGGACACCGCAGGGACGCTGGTCCTCAGTGTCGAGGCCCTCGTCCGGGACGGGGCCAAGAGGATCTTTTCGGCCTGCACGCACGCGGTCCTCTCGGGTTCCTCCATAGAGAAGATCGAAAGTTCCGCATTGGAAAGAATCTACGTGACCAATACCATACCGCTTACGGAAAAAGCCAAGGCCTGTTCCAAGATCCAGATCCTTTCCGTGGCCGGACTTTTCGGAGAGGCCATCCGCCGCATCAACGAAGGAAGCTCCGTCAGCTCTTTGTTCGTCTAAGGAGGAAAGATGACGATCACGATCAAGGCCGAGAAAAGAGAAGCCTTCGGCAAGAACGCCAGCCGGCAATTAAGAAAGCGGGGGTTCGTCCCCGCCATCCTGTACGCGGAGTCCGTATCCAGCGTCCCCCTGGCCCTGGACAAGAAGGACATCATCCGGATCATGAAGACGGAGACCCGCGAGAACACGATCTTCAAAGTGATGTTTGACGCCGAGCTCCGGGACGCCATGATCAAGGAACTCCAGGTCGACCCGGTAACGGACCAGCTTATCCACGCCGACCTCATCCAGATCGCCATGGACAAGCTCATCAGGGTCACCGTGCCCATCGTTCCCAAGGGCGAGGCCTTCGGGGTCAAGACGGAGGGCGGGTTCGTCGACTTCGTCACGAGGGAGGTCGAAATCGAGTGCCTTCCTAAGGACATCCCCGACCGCATCGAGATCGATATCAGCGGCCTCCACCTCCACCAGTCCCTCAAGGTCGAGAGCATCACGGCGCCTACGGGTGTTCGGCTCATCAGCGAACCCGGCGCCGTTCTGGTCCTCATCAGCCTGCCGCACAAGGAAGAGGAATTCCCCGGCGAGAAACCCGAGGAGGTCGTGGCCGAAGAGGGCAAGGAGCCCGAGGTCATCAAGAAGGAGAGGGCCGCCGAGGAGCCCGAGGTCGAGGGCAAGGCCAAGGAGAAGGGGAAAGAGAAAGAGAAAGAAAAAGAGAAGGGAAAAGAAAAAGAGAAGGGGAAGGGGAAGGAGAAGTAAAGGGTGTGGGCTGTCGTCGGCCTCGGCAACCCCGGGAAGCTCTATTCCGAAACGCGCCACAACGCGGGCTTCGCCCTGGTCAAGCGGATGGCCCGCGAATGGCAGGCCGACCTCCGCGGCAAGCGTTATCAGGCCAAGACGGCCGAGGTCGAGCATGGCGGGGACCGGGTGTTCCTGGCTTTACCCCAGACCTATATGAACAACAGCGGCCTCTCCGTCCGAGACCTCCTCAAGGGTAAGCGGGTCGAACCCGGGAGCGTTCTCATCATCTACGACGATCTTGATATCCCTATCGGAGACATCCGGGTCCGGAAACAGGGGACCGCCGGGACCCACAAAGGCATGCAATCCATCGTCCAAGAGACCGGCAGCACCCGGTTCCCCCGGATCCGCATCGGGATCGGGCCGCTGCCGCCGGGCCGCGAAGCGGCCGATTTCGTGCTTTCGCGCTTCACCCGCTCCGAAAAGGCCCTCCTAGCCGAAGCTCTGGACAAGGCCCGCGAGGCGCTCCTTCTGGTATTGGACGGCCGCATCGACCAGGCCATGACCGCGTTCAATTAGCCTGCCCGGTTCTCTTTCCTCTTTTGTAATGAACTCTTGAATATTTGCCGTTTTCGTATAAAATATATCTTTGTCTCCTTGTTCCTTCCGGTAAAGGAAGGGGCGTTCGATCCATAAGGAGGTTTTCATGAGACAATACGAAACCGGGTTCGTCCTTTCTCCCAGTCTGTCCGAGGAAGAGGCCCAGGGATTCATCCTCCAGATGGCCGAAGTCGTTTCCCAGAAGAAAGGCCGGATGGTCAAGCAGGAAATCTGGGGCAAGAAAAGGCTGGCCTATCCCGTCAAGAGATTCAACGAGGGGATCTACGTCTTTTTCCTCTATGAAGGACCGGGCGACGTTTCCCAGGAACTGGAGCGGCGGTTCAAGCAGACCGATACCGTGATCCGTTTCCTGACGATCCTCAAGGACCCCAAGGACAACGTCCGCAGGAAGAAAAAGGCCGCCCGCGAAGCGGCCGCCGCCGCGGCCGAGCGGACCGCCGTCGCCGTCGCCCCGCCGGCCGGCGCGAACCAGGAGGAGAAGTGACATGGCCAGAGAAGATAGGCCCGAGAGGGGTTCCTACCGGAAGTTCTTTCCGCCCAAGAAGAAGTTCTGCCGCTTCTGCCAGCGGAATATCAAGATCATCGACTATAAGTCCGTGGAGATCCTGAAGAAGTACATCCCGGACCGGGGAAAGATCTCCCCGAGGCGGATCACCGGGACCTGCGCCTTCCACCAACGGAAACTTTCCACGGCGGTCAAGCGTGCGCGGCTGATGGCGCTGCTCCCTTACGTTGAGGATTGACCTTCGGGTCGGCGATCGGAGGAAACATGCGCGTGATCCTGAAACAGGACATGGAAAAAGTAGGCCGGAAGGGCGACGTCATCAACGTGGCCAACGGCTACGGCAGGAATTTCCTGCTGCCCAAGAAGCTGGCCATCGAAGTGACCCCCTCGAACCTGAAGATGATCGAGATCGAGCGGAAGGCGCTGAAGAAGAAGGTCGAGCAGGAAAGGCTTTCGTTCCGGGGACTGATCGAGAAGCTCGACCAGGTGACCCTTTCCTTCACCCGGAGGTCGGGAGAAAAGGACGTGATCTTCGGCTCGGTCTCTTCCGGCGACATCAGGGACGAACTGGCTAAGCTGGGCTTCGACATCGACAAGAAGAAAGTCCTTCTCGATGAGCCCATCAAGAGGCTCGGGAACTTCACCATCCCCATCAAGGTCTATCAGGACGACCGGGCCGAGGTGAAGGTCATCGTCCTCAGGGAAGAGGTCGGGGAGGAAGAGAAGGGCCCGGAGTCCGGAGGGACGGAGGCAAAGAAAATCCTATAGCGGGGAGGGCGATTCCCCTCGAGGGAGGACGTCGGTGGAACTGGACCTGATGTTCTTGAAGAAGACGCCGCCTCACAGCCTTGAGGCCGAGAAGACGGTCCTGGGCGGCATCCTTGTCAACAACGAGAGCCTGAACGTTGTCCTGTCCATCATCACCCCGGAGGACTTCTACAAGGAGTCGCACCGGAAGATCATCGAGCGGATCTCCGCCCTGGTCGACAAGGGCCTGCCCGTCGACCTTCTCTCCCTCAGCGAGGAGATGCAGAGAGCGGGCCTGCTCGAAGAGGCCGGCGGCATGGCCTACCTCTCCTCGCTCATGGACGGCGTCCCCAAGAGCCTCAACGTTGAATATTACGCCCAGATCATCAAGGAGAAGGCCCTTCTCCGGCGCCTGATCATCTCCTCGGCCAAGATCATCACGGCGAGCTACGAGCAAAAGGAGGAGGCTGATGACCTCCTCAACGAGGCCCAGGCCGCCATCATAGAGGTCGCCGAACAGAGGATCCGGCCCGGCCTCGTCCCGGTGAGGGCGCTCACAGCGCCCACCCTGGACATGATCAGGAGGTTCGCCGAGCGCAAGGAGGCCGTCACCGGGGTCCCCTCGGGATTCCGCTCCCTGGACGGCCTGACCGCGGGCTTCCACCCCTCCGAACTCGTCATCGTGGCCGCCCGTCCTTCCATGGGCAAGACCGCCCTGGCCCTCAACATCGCCCAGCACGCGGGGATGAGGGCGGAGCGCTCGGCGGCTTTCTTCTCGATGGAGATGGCCAAGGAACAGCTCGTCATCCGGCTGCTCTGCGCCGAGGCCCAGCTGGACATCAAGAGGGTCCGGACGGGTTTCATCAGCGAGCGGGAGTTCGAGAAGCTGAAGCTGGCCGGGGAAGCCCTCTCGCGGGCGAACATCTATATCGACGAGACGCCCGGCGTCACGGTCGTGGAGATGAAGGCCAAGGCCAGACGGCTCCGGATGGAACAGCACCTGGACATCATCTTCATCGATTACATCCAGCTCATGCGGCCGGGAGGGAGGTTCGAGAACAGGAACCAGGAGATGTCCTTCATCACGAGGTCCCTCAAGGAGCTGGCCAAGGAGCTCCAGATCCCCGTCGTAGGCGTCTCCCAGCTCAGCCGCTCCCCGGAGAAAGGGCGGCGCGAGCCGCGTCCCCTGCTTTCCGACCTCCGGGAGTCCGGGGCCATCGAACAGGACGCCGACGTGGTGATCTTCATCTTCCGTCCGGAATATTATCATCCCGACGACGAGAGTCTGCGGGGATTGGCCGAGATCAGTGTCGCCAAGCAGAGGAACGGCCCGACCGGGAGCATCAACCTGGCCTTCATCCGCGAGTACGCCCGTTTCGCCGACATGGAGTTCACCCCTACGGAAGGCTGATCATGAAACGGCTCCCCAAGGTCCCCCTGCTCTTGGGATCCCTCTATCAGCTCGGAGAGGTCGGGCTCCTCCTGGGCAAGACATTGCGGAACATGTTCCGGCGTCCTTTCGAAAAGGGGATCTTCATCCAGCAGCTGGAGGAGATCGGCGCCGGGTCCCTTCCCGTCATCTCCCTGACCGCGGCGTTCGGCGGGTTGGTCTTCGCCCTCCAGACCTATATCGGCTTCCACCGGTACATCGGCGTGGGCTCGGAAGCCTACGGCGGACCGATCATCTCCCTCGGCCTGGCCAAGGAGCTCATCCCGATCCTGGTGGGCCTGATGGTCTCGGGCCGCGTCGGGTCGGCCATGGCGGCCGAGATCGGAACGATGAGGATCACCGAACAGGTCGATGCCCTGTTCAGCCTCGGGGCCGATCCCAACCGTTACCTTGTGGTGCCGCGGACCTTGGCCTGCGTCCTCATGCTGCCCTGCCTGACCCTTTACGGGGACATCATCGGGATCGCCTGCGGGTTCATATACAACACCTACATCATGGGAGTGAACCGCGTCATCTACCTGCGGAATACACTCCTCTACATTGAGCTCTGGGATGTGGCGAGCGGCCTGATCAAGGCGGCCGTCTTCGGCCTCCTGATCGCCGTCATCGGCTGCTGGCAGGGGCTGAAAGCCGAGGGGGGGGCCGAGGGGGTCGGCCGGGCGACCACCCGGACCGTGGTCATCGCCAGCATCACCATCCTCATCCTGAACTTCTTTCTGAGCAAGGCCCTGCCCTCGACCCTATAGGACCATGATCAAGATCGTCGGCCTCACCAAGTCCTTCGGAACGCAGCCGGTCCTCCGCGGGATTGACCTCGAGATCGAGACCGGGGAGACGATGGTCGTCATCGGCCAGAGCGGTTCCGGAAAGAGCGTCCTTCTCAAGCACCTGATCGGCATCCTCAAGCCCGATAAGGGCGAGATCTATATCGACGGGCTGGAGATCACGAGCCTCGGGGAAGAAGAGCTCCAACGGATCACGCGGAAGTTCGGCATGCTCTTCCAGGCCTCGGCGCTCTTCGATTCCCTGACGGTCGGAGAGAACGTGAGCTTCGGGTTGGAGCGTTACACCGACCACTCCCCCGCCGAGATCAAGAGGATCGTGGCCGAGAGCTTGAACAAGGTCGGGCTCGAAGGCATCGAGGGGCTCATGCCCTACGAGCTTTCCGGCGGCATGAGGAAGAGGGTCGGGCTGGCCCGGGCCATCGCTTATGGTCCGGAGATCATCCTCTACGACGAGCCCTCGACGGGTATCGACCCCATCCGGGCCGATTCGATCAATGATCTGATCAACGACCTGAAACGCGATCTCTGCGTGACCTCGGTCGTCATCACCCACGACATGGTCAGCTCCTATAAAGTGGCGGACCGCATCGCCATGCTCTACGAGGGGAGGATCATCGAGATCGGGACCCCGGCCGATATCCAGGCCTCATCGAACCCGATCATCCAGCAGTTCATCCATGGTCAGGCCCACGGCCCGATCACGGACCGGTGAAAAGAGAGGCAACAATGAAAAGAGAGCTTAAGATCGGCATATTTTTGGCGGGGACCCTCGTCATCCTCGCGACCTTCATCTTTATCGTCGGCGACATGTCCGAGCTGTTCAAGAAGCCCGGCTACCCCCTGAACATCCTGGTCGACTCCGCCCTAGGGCTCGAGAAGGGCTCCTCGGTGAAGATGGCCGGGATCAAGATCGGCTTCGTCAAGGACATTCTCCTCAACCGGAGGCGGGCCCAGATCGTGATGAATATCTACCCCCAGTTCAAGGTTCCTAAGGGGTCCAAGGCGACACTGTCCTCCCTGGGTCTGCTGGGAGAACGGTTCATGGACATCCTTCCGAGCGCTGAGGAGGCCACCTTCGGGCCCGGGGAGACCATGGAAGGCCTGCCGCCCGTCAGCTTCGACCAGATCGGGTCCCTGTTCGTGTCCATCGGCGATGAGGTCAAACAATTGAGCGGATCCTTAAGGGACATACTGAACAAGGATACGAGCGCGGACTTCCGGGAGACCCTCAAGAACCTCTCCGCCCTGGCTTCCGAGCTCAACGACTTCTTCGCCCAGAATAAGGGCAAACTGGGCCAGACCCTCCAGAGTGCCTCCTTGGCGTTCACGGACATCGACCAGCGCTTCGCCGAGATCTCGGACAACCTCAACAAGGCGGT
>JALHVH010000222.1 GCA_022867105.1 Candidatus Aminicenantota bacterium | reverse complement strand
GCGCGAGGTGAACGTGAAGACGTAAGCCCGGCCGTCCTCGGGGAGGAGGAAGCTGCCCGGCCCGACCTGGCGGGCGACCCGGGATATGGAGTAGAACCTGAGCCTCTCACCGGAGGGGAAGGCCGTATTCACCGGGTTGAAGAGGACGATCCTGGGGTAAATGACGAACCAGAAAAAGAACAGCGTTCCCCCCGCCGCGGCGAAGAGAACGTGCGTCCGCCATTGGAACGAAAGGTCCCTTGATGGCCTCCGGGCCAGGGCATAGACCAGGACGAAGACGGCCAGGCCCGCCAGCCAATAGAAGTTAAGCGGCCAAGGGCCTTCCCGGCTCTTGATGTAAACCGGCAGGAGCCCGGTCAGGTCGAAGTGCAGATTGCTCAGGATGTAGAAGATGGCGCCGCCCCTTTCCGTGTTGCCCACCGTCGTTTCCTGGTAGAGGGCGAGCGGGTTCCTGAGGAGGAGCCAGGTCAGGAGCAGGGTGACTCCCGAACTAAGAGCGAAAGCGCCCGCTAATATCTTTTTCGTGTTGTGGGCGACGAAATATCCAAGCCCGATGATCATGACCCAGAAGACTGCCACGAGCATTCTGGCCTGCGGGGAGTAGGCCGGCCGCTGGGTCAGGAACGCCGAGACGAGGACGTAGGGAGAGGCCACGAAAAGGAGGGCTAGGAGGTCCCCGGCCTTCCTTCGGGCCATTTCCACCAGTCCCAAAAAAGAAAAGAAATAGATCGGGGCGTAGAGGAGGAGCCCGTCCTTCTGGTCGAAGAAGTAATCGGCCAGGGTTTCCCAGCGGAACCGGAAGGGAATGCCCGTGAGGAGTTCCTTCGCGTAAGCCAAGGTTTCCCCTGCCTTAAGGCTTCCCTTCACAGACACCGTCGACAGAGAGAACGAGCCGTAGAAAGCCTTTTGGAAGAGAAAATGGGCCGCCGTGATCACGATGGGAAAGACGAGGAACGCCGCGTAATCCCTCCCTCCGGCGCGCTTCCTGGTGAGCACCCAGAGGCAGAAGACGAGGAGCGGCCCGGCCAGGAAGAGATATTTCAGGGCGTGGAACCAGATGAAGGTGGAGAGGAGGAAGCCGCAGAAGATGAGCCGGCCCGGTGTCAGGGCGGCCGGGGAACGAAAGAGCCTGAAGACGACGAATGCGAAAAGGGCGATGATGATCTCGGGATAAATATGGATGGAATAGAAATAGATTGGCGTGGCGAGTCCCGTCAGGGCCCAGAGGATAAGCGCCCATTTCTCCTTTCCCCAGGTATCCCGGATAAAGAGAAAAACCTGAAGTCCGAACAGCGCCCCGAACAGACTCATTCCAAAGCGCAGTCCCAGGACAAGGCCCGTTTTTCCGAAGAGCGAACCGGCCGCGTAAAAGGGCAGCATCAGGAAGGCCGTCCCGGGCGAATGGAACGAATACTGACTGCCCGGCTTTTTCCCCCGGATGGCGTGGATCTGGGGAATGGTCCCCGTCGTCAGCATATAAGCGTGGTAATCCTTTTGGGCGTAGTTGTTGGCCAGGTCGAGGTCGCCGTCATGGAGGAGGCTGTGGGCCATCAGGAGATAGTGGGGTTCGTCCCCGGAGAAGTAGATCCCTTTCCTGAACATGATGACGGAGCCGAGGTTCGCGAAGACGAGGAAAGCGATGAAGAGGGCGGCGAGTTTTTTCTTTGAAGAGAGCCCGGACAAGCGGGCGAACGGCGTGGGCCTGGCTTCGGCTCGAAGCCTCCGCCATCCCCGGAACTGGACGACCTTGAGGTAAATGACGAGAACAACGGCCGCTTCCAGGAGGAGCCTCGTCCGGACCAGGAGGTCCGCCGCGCTCAGGTAATGACCCAGGGCGACCGGGGCGAGGGCTGTGAACGCCAGGGGAAGATAGGTGAGAGCGTCGCGGCCGAGGACCTCTTCGAAGGGCCGGGCGAGGAACCCGGATGCGATACGCGAATAGAGGAGCCAGAACGTGAGGAGCGTCAGCCCGATGAGCCCGGTCGCGGCCGCCAGGGCAAGGGGCCGCGGCCGGAAGGCGTGCTCGAGGAACGTGAAATTCGGGGCCTCGAAGAAGAAGAGAAGACATGCTCCCATTCCCAGCGAGGAGATGGCCACGAGGACGCCGCCCTTGAGAAGGGCCATGTTTTTCAGGCTCATTTGATGCAACATGAGAACCCTATCCGGCCCGTTTACGTATATTCTATATGGGTATATTTTGCAAGACCCGCTTTTTGTTTTGCGAGGACTATTTTGTTAGACTGTGGGTGAACGGGCGCGAAAGGCGCGCCGCTCATCGAGGAGGACATCCGTGACGACGAAAAAAGCGACGCTGACACTCTTGCTCACGATCTTTCTGGCCGGGCCCGTGGTCGGGCAGGAACAGGCCGGGATGAAGCTGACCCTCGAGGACTCCATTCTCAAGGCCCTCAAGAACAACCTGAACCTGGCCGTCGAGGTCTACAACCCCGAGCTGGCCGACGCCGCCCTGTCCCAGGCCAGGGAGTTCTTCCTGCCCAGCCTGGATTTCAACTATGACCGTGAAAGCACCGAGAGCCCCTCCTACTGGTTCCTCCAGGGATCGGGCACGAGCACCCTCAAGATGACGAATATCGGCGCGTCCGTCGTCCAACAGGTCCCCTGGGGCGGCAACCTGTCCCTGTCCCTCCAGAACTACAAGTCCGACACGAACCAGGCCTTCCAGCTCATCAACCCCCGCTATGGGAGCACCCTGCGCTTCGACTTCACCCAGCCCCTCTTGAAGAATTTTGGCTCCAAGATCGCCCGCCGGCAGATCATCGTCGCCCGGAACAACCTGGACATTTCCCAAAGCCAGCTCCGGACGATCCTCATCGCCACGGTCTACCAGGTCCAGGAGGCCTACTGGAACCTCGTTTATGCCATCGAGAGCCTCAAGGTCAAGCAGCAGTCGCTCCAGCTCGCCCGCGACCTCCTGACCAAGAACAAGAGGGAGGTCGAGGTCGGAACCCTGGCCCCCCTCGAGGTCCTCAACGCCGAGGCGACCGTCGCCCAGCGGGAGGCGGACATCCTTCAGGCTGAAGCCTTGATCATGAAGAGCGAGGACGTCCTCAAGAACCTCGTCAACCCGGTCCCTGAGGGCGATATCCGGTCCCTGAAGATCGAGCCGGTGGACAGACCGGCCTTCAAGCCCGTGTCGATCTCGCTGGACGAGGCTTTGAAGGAAGCCATGGACAGGCGGCCCGACCTCGAGGTCAACAAGACGACGATCCTGACGAACCGGGTCGACTTCAGCGCGGCCAGGAACCAACTGCTTCCCCAGCTCGACCTGAAATTGTCCTACTGGAGCCCCGGCATCTCGGGCGACCGGATCCTCTACCTGAATAACGACCCCTTCCTGGGCGTCATTATCGGTAAGGAGAAAGGAGGGGCCTCCAACGCGATGCGCGACGCCGCGAAATTCCTCTACCAGAATTGGACGGTGGGGCTGACTCTGTCGGTCCCCGTCAGCAACATCGTGGGGCGGGCCAATTACGCGCTGGCCAAGCTCCAGCTCGACCAGAGCCTGGCCCGGCTGAAGAGCCAAGAACAGCAGATCTATCTCGAAGTGAGCGACGCCGTCCGGAGCGTGGAGACGGATGCCAAGGGCGTCCAGGCCTACCGGATCGCCCGGGAGCTGGCCGAAAAACGGCTGGAAGCCGAGACCAAGAAGCTCAACGTCGGCCTGACCACGAACTACTTCGTCCTCCAGTACCAGGAAGGGCTGGCCAACGCCCGGTCGATGGAGATCAAATCATTGGTGGATTACAATCTTTCCCAGGCCAGGTTGGAAAAGGCCATCGGCTCGAGCCTGCAGAACCGGGACATATCGCTGGAAAACAGATAGGCCGTCCTGTGTCTTCATTCTTGCCTTTGTCTTTTTTCTCTGGTCCAAGTATGTTAATATTTTCGCGTGCAGATCTCGGCTGTCATCATCACGCTTAATGAAGAGAAGAGGCTCGAGCCGGCCTTGAAGAGCGTCCATGGGCTCGTTTCCGAGATCATCGTCGTCGACAGTCACAGCACGGACGACACGGTCCGCATCGCCAGGCGATACACCGAACACGTCTACGAGCGGAATTGGACGAACTTTGCCGACCAGAAGAACTTTGCCAACGCGAAGGCCTCTTGCCCTTGGGTCCTGTCCTTAGATGCCGACGAACGCGTCTCTCCCGAGCTCGGGTGCGAGATCCTCTCCTTGACCGAGGGAGAGCCCGATTGCGCCGGCTTCTCCATTCCCCGCCAGGTCCACTACCTCGGCCGATGGATCCGCCACTCCGGCTGGTACCCGGACCGGAAGGTGCGGCTCTTCCGCAAGGAAATGGCCCGCTGGGAGGGCGACTATGTCCATGAGGACCTGGTCTTCGACGGCCGGGTCGAGAAGCTCAAAGGGGTGATCCACCACTTCACTTACGACAGCATCGCCGAGCACGTGGCCCGCATCAACAAGTTCTCGGACCTCGGCGCCCAGAAGCTTTACGCGAGAAAAAAACGGTGCCGGCTCTTCCACCTCCTCGGCTGGCCCGCCGGCCGGTTCCTCAAGTCCTACGTCCTGAAGCTCGGCTTTCTTGACGGTTTCCCCGGACTCGTCATCTCGGTCCTCAACGGCTACTCGATCTTCATCCGCTACGCCAAGCTGAGGGAAATCTGGAAAAAGGGAGAGAGAATTGAGCCTTTTTCATATTGACGCCGGGCGCGAATGGCGGGGCGGCCAGCGTCAGGTCCTTTTCCTGGCCCGCGAACTCCAAAAGAAAGGCACCCCGTTCACCCTTGTCGTCCAGCCCGATTCTCCCCTCCACGAGAAAGCCGCCGGGGACGGGCTTCCGGTCCTGCCGCTCCGCATGAAGAGCGAGATGGACCTCGTGGCCGTCCTGAAGCTCGCCCGGGCCATGAAGCGACGCGGCTGTGTCCTCGCCCACTTCCACGACGCGCACGCCGTTTCGGTGGGCGCCGCTGCGGCGTCCCTGGCGAAAGTCCCCATCCGCGTCATCTCCAGGCGGGTGGATTTCCCCATCAAGAGCCGGCGCAAGTATGTGAAGAATATCGACGCCGTCATCGCCATCTCCGAGGAAGTCCGCAAGGTCCTGATCGCAGGGGGGGTCCCGGAGACGCTCATCGAGGTCGTCCCCTCGGGGATCGACTTCGCTCCCTTCCGGGAGGTCAAGGAGAAGGGCTTCCTCCGCAGGGAGTTCGGCTTCGCCCCGGACGATTACCTGGTCGGGATCGTGGCCCAGCTCGAGGACCACAAGGGGCACAAGGACCTCATCGACGCGGCGAAGGTCCTTAAGGACCATGCTCCGAAGGTGAAAATCATCATCGTCGGCGAGGGCTCGCTGCGGATGGAACTCGACCGGCAGGCCCGCGACCTCGGCGTCAACGACATCGTCTACTTCCTCGGCTTCCGCGAGGACGTGCCCCGGATCCTCGGGTCGCTCGATCTCTTCGTCCTCTCCTCCCGCATGGAAGGCCTGGGCAGCTCCCTCATGGACGCCATGGCCAGCCGTCTTCCCATCGTCGCCACCCAGGCCGGGGGCATCCCCGAGGTCGTCATCCACCGGGAGACAGGGCTCCTCGTGCCGCCGCGCGACCCCCAGACCATGGCCCAGGCGATATTGAAGCTTTACCTCGACAAGGCCCTGGCGAACCGGCTGGCGCAGCGCGGTTTCGAGGTCGTCCACCAGAAGTTCTCGGCCGAAGCCATGGCCCAACGGATCATCCATATCTATGAGCGCTTAGCGTCAGAAAAGGGGGTCAAGCTTGGCGGGCAAAGTCCTCATCCGTAAACTCAGGGATTATGCGGAATTCGAATACCTCCTCCACATCCAGAGGACCGTCTGGAACCATTCGGACGTCAACCTGACGCCCGCCCACCAGTTCTGCGTCCATTCCCGGATGGGTGCCATCCTCCTGGGGGCCTTCGTGGACGGGAAGATGGCCGGGTTTGTCTATTCTTTCCCGGCCATATACGATGGAGGCTTCTGCCAGCATTCCCACATGCTGGCCGTCGTTCCCGAGTTCCAGGGATACGGGATCGGGAAGAAGCTCAAGTGGGCCCTGTGGCGGGAGGCCTTGAAACAGGGGATCGGCCTCATCACCTGGACCTACGATCCGCTCCAGGCCAAGAACGCGAATCTCAACCTGCACGCGCTCGGGGTCAGGAGCCGGACCTACTTCCAGGATTTCTACGGGCCCACGCCCTCGTTATGCATCGGGCCCGGCATCCCCACGGACAGGCTGCTCGTGGAGTGGCTGCTCGGTGAGGGCCGGGTCCTGGATAGGCAAAAGGGGATGGGCGTCAAGGATGAAAAGCGCGGGGGCGGCCGGACGCGGCGGGACGCGCCCCTCGACCCGGGAGCGATGCCCAAGGCGCTTGAGAGGGGGGAGACGAAGGGGGGCCCTTTCCCGATGCCGACGCCGCCGAAGATGAACATCAGGGAACGTGTCATCCTGGTCGAGATTCCGCCCGACCTCAACGCCCTGAAGCCATTCCCTGAGGTCATCGCCTCCTGGCAGACGGGGCTCCGGCGGGTCATGCCGAGCTACTTTAAGCGGGGTTACGCCGCCGACGATTTCCTGTTCGGCGAACGGTGCTATTATGTCCTCAAGAAATAACGAAAGGATGATGCCATGACGATCGAGCGGATCGAGATGGCCCTGTTGAAGTTGCCCTACGTGCACTTTTTCGAGACGAGCTTCGGCCGGGAATACGACCGGACGTTCATCATCGTCCGGGTCTACGAGGACGGCGTCTGCGGTTTCGGCGAGGTCGTGGCCGAAGAGGCGCCGCTTTACAGCGGGGAGACCACGGAGGGGGCGTGGCACGTCCTGAG
>JALHVH010000221.1 GCA_022867105.1 Candidatus Aminicenantota bacterium | reverse complement strand
TACGGTCTTGCTGAACCCGCGGATTCGGATGATGAGCGGCTGATCACTTGACCTTCGTTCCCGGGGGCACGTCGCGGTCGAAGAAGGGGACGACGGCCGTGTCGCCGATGACGGCCGCCAAGAGCATGGCCTGGGACTCGATGCCCCGGATCCTGGCCGGCTTGAGGTTGGCGATGACGATGAGGCTCTTGCCGATGAGGTCCTCGGCCGTGTACGTGTCGGCGATGCCGGCGATCATCGTCCGCTTTTCGGTCCCAAGGTCGGCCTCGAGCTTAAAGAGCTTGTTCGTGTTGGGAACACGCTCGGCGGCCAGGATCTTCGCCACGCGCAGGTCCATCTTCGTGAATTCCTCGAAGCTGATGAGGTTCCTCGCGGGGGCTTTGGGGGTTGGTGTCTCTTCCATTGTTGTCTCCTTGACGGCCGACGCCGGTTCCGGCGCCGCCTTGGTTTTCGATTCGGATCCGGCCTTTTCCTCGGCCAAAAAGTCCTTGAGCAGGACCCTGGGGAAGAGGGCCTTCGGTTCTTGGACCGCCCGGCCGGGGCGGAAGCCGCCGAACGTTATCTCGGAATATTTCATGTCCCGGATCTTTTTCGATTCGCCAAGATATTCCCAGATCTTGTCGCAAGAACCGGGCATGACAGGGTACAGGACGTAGCTTATGCCCCGGATCGCGGATGCCGCCTGGAGGAGGACCCTCGCCAGCCGCGGCCGCTTGTCCGGTTCCTTGGCCATCTTCCAGGGTTCGTGGTCGGCCAGGTACTTGTTGACCGTGCCGAGGTAGGCCCAGATCTCCTCAAGGGCCCGGTTGATGGCGTAGTCCGAAAAGAGCTCTTCTGTCCGGGCCTTCAGTTCGTCGAAACCGGCGCGGACCTTCACGTCCTCATCCGTTTCGGGGCCGACCTCTCCGATGACCCCCCCGAAGTAGTTCCGGACCATGGTCAGCGTGCGCTGAACGAGGTTGCCCAGGTCGTTGGCCAGGTCCGAGTTCACCCGGTGGATGAACGCCTCGTGGGAAAAGTTGCCGTCGAGCCCGATCGGGATCTCGCGGACGAGAAAGTAGCGAAGGCTGTCGGCGCCGAACGTCCTGAGGATGATGTTCGGGTCAAGGACGTTCCCCTTGGACTTGGACATCTTGGCATTGTCCTTGAGCCACCAGCCGTGGCTATACACGGTCCCGGGAAGCGGGAAGCCGCCGGCCATGAGGAAAGCCGGCCAGAAGATGGCGTGGAAGCGCAGGATGTCCTTGGCCATGAGGTGGATCGTCGCGGGCCAGAACTTTTTGTAAAGTTCTTCGTTCCAGCCGTAGCCGATACCGGTCAGGTAGTTGTTCAGGGCGTCGAACCAGACATAGATCGTGTGTTTCGGGTCTCCCGGGACGGGGATCCCCCACTTGACCGAGGTCCGGGTGATGCTCAGGTCTTGGAGTCCGCCTTCGACGAAGCTCATGACCTCGTTCATCCGGCTCTGCGGCCGGACGAAATTCGGGTGGGCGGCGTAGAAATCGAGAAGGGGCTTTTGATAGGCCGAGAGGCGGAAGAAATAGGTCTCTTCCTCGATGAGCGACGTCTTGATACCGCAATCGGGGCAGATCTTATATCCTTCCTTTTCCATCGGCACGTCCTCGACCAGGAAGTGCTCGTTGGAGACGCAGTACCATCCCTGGTACGTTCCCTTGGTGATGTCTCCCCTGTCCAGGAGCTTTTGGAAGATTTTTTGGACGCCTTTCTCATGATAGGCCTCGGTTGTCCGGATGAAGGCGTCGTAGGAGATGTCGATGGCTTTCCAAAGCTCTTGGAACCGGCCCACGACCCGGTCAACGTGCTCTTTGGGGGAGAGCCCCTTCTCGGCGGCGGCCTTCTCGATCTTCTGGCCGTGCTCGTCCGTTCCGGTCAGGAAGAAGACCTCTTTCCCCCGGAGCCGGTTGAAGCGGGCCAGGACGTCCGCGATGATGGTCGTGTAGGCGTGCCCGATGTGGGGGACATCGTTCACGTAGTAGATCGGCGTCGTGACGTAGAATTTATTTTCGTCAGGTTTCTTTTCCACTGGTCAAGCCTCCTCGGATGAGCATCATGGCCTCGGCCCGGGTGGCCGCGTTCGTCCGGAAGGACCCCCGGACGGCCGAGGTCACGGTGATCGACTTCGGTTTCTTGGCCCCCCGCATGGACATGCACATGTGCTCGGCCTCGATGACGACCATGACTCCGAGGGGCTTGAGCCGCGCCTCAAGAAGGTCGGCGATCTGCTTGGTCAGCCTCTCCTGCACCTGGAGCCTCCGGGCCAGGGTGTCCACGACTCCGGCGATCTTGCTCAGCCCAACGATCCGCCCCCCTTTGGGGATGTAGGCGACATGGGCCACGCCGGCGAAAGGGAGGAGGTGGTGTTCGCACATCGAGTAGAGAGGAATGCACTTGACGAGGACCATCTCGTCGTGCTTCTCGGCCTCGATCGTCCGCAGGCCCTTGGCCGCTTCCTCGATGGAGCCGCCCAGGATTTCCTGGAGCATGGACGCGACACGCTGGGGCGTTCGTTTTATGCCCGGCCTCTCGGGGTCCTCGCCCACGCCTTCCAAAACGAGTTTGACCCCTCTCTCGATCCTCTTCAAGTCCATCGTCACTCCTTCGACGTCCCGCGGCGCCTATTTCTTCCCATAATATTCTCTCAACGCCAGCCGGGTGACTTCCTTGAGAGGAAGGCCTATTCTCTCCGAGGCCTTCAGACAGTCCGCATACTCGGGCTGGACGTTGACGGCCTCGCCGCCCAGGCGGGACACCTTGATCCCGATCTCCTCTCCCCGGACCCGGACCTTCCGGATCTTCCGCCCCAAGACCCGCCTTTCC
>JALHVH010000220.1 GCA_022867105.1 Candidatus Aminicenantota bacterium | reverse complement strand
GCCTCTGCCAGACAAGGATCCCACGCTGGCTCCGCATCCCCGCCCTGTCTCCCCAGATCCAGGTCATCAGCCCCATGTACAAGGGACTGGTCGGTGTCGACAACCTCAACCAGGAGCTCCAGCAGAGACTGAATCCCCTCCAGGAAGGGCTCAATGTGGGAAGCCGCGAGTTCCGGGTTAGGGACAAGGTCATGCAGGTCCGGAACGATTACGAGAAGGAGACCTTCAACGGCGACATCGGGACGATCGTCCACCTGGACAAGACGAGGTTCAGGATCATCGCCGAGTTCGACGGCCGCCCGGTCGTCTACGAGAAGGACGACCTGAACGACATCACCCTGGCCTATGCCGTTTCCGTCCACAAGGCCCAGGGCAGCGAATATCAGGCCGTTGTCATGCCGCTCATGACCCAGCACTTCATCATGCTCCAAAGGAACCTCTTTTATACCGCCTTGACGCGGGCCAAGAAGCTCAGCGTCATCGTCGGCTCCTACAAGGCCCTTCACATCGCCATCAAGAACGACAAGCCCGTCAAACGCAACTCGCTGGTCAAGGAAAAACTGATGCTCTCTAAAATTGCCGGTTTGACGTAAGTCGGAATTTCGGTGAACTCCCCGGCGTTTGACAGCCGTTCTTTTTCAATTATAATGAACGCGCCGGAGAAGGAGGCCCCGTTTGACGGAAATCAAGGACGAGGAACGATTTCGGACGATCGAGGACATCCTGGCGTTCGCCGTTCAAAGGGAAGAAGAAGCGGCCGCGGCCTACGGGACGATGATCGCGACGGCCATGACCCCGGGGTTGAAAAAGCTCCTCGGCGAGCTTTTGGACGAAGAAAAGAACCACAAAAGACTCCTGCTGGAGCTGGCCGAGGACCGGACCGTGGACCGGGAGCCGGAGAATGTCACGGACCTCAGGATCAGCGATTATCTCATTTCGGAGCCGCCTCACCCGGACATGGGATTCCAGGACCTCCTCATCTTCGCGGCCAGGAAAGAGCACAAGGCCGCCCGGCTCTATTCCGCGCTGGCGCTGAGGTCGGCGAAGAACGGGCATCGGAAGCTCTTCGAGTTCCTCGCGGGACAGGAAAAAACCCACAAGCTCAGGCTCGAATCCGAATATGAGAAGTACGTCCTGGGCGAGGATTGAGATACCTTATTATATAAGGAGGCGGGAAACGATGGAAAAATGGGAATGCACGGCCTGCGGATACATTTATGATCCGGGTGTCGGCGACCCCGACAGCGGGATCCAGCCCGGGACTCGCTTCGAAGACCTTCCGGAAGACTGGGTCTGCCCCCAGTGCGGCGTGAGCAAGGAATTCTTCCAAAAGGTTTCATGATACCGCCGCGGGGAAGGGGGGACTTGCCATGAGAGCGGTGATCGTCGGTAACGGCCTGGCCGGGACCATGGCCGCCAAAAGCCTCCGGGAGCTCGATCCGTCCGTCGAGATCGAGGTCTTCGCCGGGGAACGATATCCGTATTATCCCCGGCCCAACCTCATCGAGTTTATCGCCGGGAACCTGCCTTACGAGAAGCTGTTCGCCTTTCCCGAGCACTGGGAGGAGCGGCAGAATATCGTTATCCGCACCGGCGAGCCCGTGGTCCGGATCGACGTCGGGGCGGGGAAGGTGGAGACCCGGGACGGCCGCACGTCGGCTTTCGACCGGCTTCTTTTGGCCAACGGATCCTCGGCCTTCATCCCGCCGATCGAAGGCGCGGAGAAAAAGGGCGTTTTCGTCCTCAGGACGCTGGAGGATGCCCTCGCGATCCTCGAATACCTGAAGGGCCACCCGAGGGTTGCCGTCCTCGGCGGCGGTCTCCTGGGCCTGGAGATCGCCCGGGCCCTCAAGGCGAGAGGAGCTTCGGTCACGGTGAACGAATTCTTCGACCGCCTCCTCCCCAGACAGCTGGACGTCCGCGGGGCCGGGATCCTGAAGGCCCAGATCGAAAAGTTGGGGATCGAGGTCCGCCTGGGCGTTGCGACGGAAGAGATCACCGGGGCCGGGGAGGCCGCCGGGTTGAAATTCAAAGGCGGGGGCGAGGCCGGGGCCGACATGGTCGTCGCGGCCGCCGGCGTCAAACCCAACCTCTCCGTGGCGAAGGAGTCCGGGATCGCCGTCGACCGCGGGGTCGTGGTCAACGACCTCCTCGAGACAAGCCGTCCCGGCATTTTCGCGGCCGGCGACGTCGCCCAGCACCGGGACCGCGTCTACGGCATCATCCCCGCGTCTTTCGACCAGGCGCGTGTCGCCGCCTTCAACATGTTGAGCCCCGAGAAGACATACGGGGGCACGGTGCCTTCGAACCAGCTCAAGGTCGCGGGCGTCCATGTGCTGTCCGTCGGCCAGGTCAATCCCGAAGGCGAGGGCTTTGAGGTGCTGGCCCGGGAGGCCGCCGAAATGGGGATCTACAAGAAGATCGTCATCAGGAACGGGACCCTGACGGGGGCCGTCTGGATGGGCACGAAGAAAGGGGCCGCGGAGATCACCCGGCTGGCCGCCTCCGGGAAGAACATCGAAAAATGGAAAGCCTCCCTCCTCGAAGACGATTTCGACTTTTCAAGCCTATGAGAACCAGGATCATCATTTTTTGCGCGCTCCTTGCGGCGCCTTTAGCGCTGAAGGGAGAGACCAAGTCGGGGGGCTACCTGTCCTTCGAATTCCTCAAGGGCCAGGCGCAGAGCGGCGCGAGCCAGGGCAGCTTCCAGAACCTCCGGGGCGGGCTTTTTTTCGCAGGGGACCTCGGCCAGAGGTTCGACTTCATGTTTGAAGTGGGCCTGAAAAGCGAGTCGAAGCTGGAAATGGAGCAGGCCTCGGTCGGATTCAAGCTCGCCGTCGAGAGCGACCTCAGGCTCGGGCTCTTCCTCGTGCCCTTCGGAAAGTATAACGAATCCAATCGGCCCCACCAGACCGCGCTCGTCCGGACCCCGCTCAATCTCGCGGGCGTCACCCCGGCGAGCTGGCGCGACATCGGCCTTCTCGCCCGGGGGCGGATGGGGTTTCTGCGTTACGCGGCCTACCTCGGCAACGGCCTGGGCGAAAAGGACGGGGCGGCGGCCGGCCAGCTTTTCAGGGACAACAACAAGGACAAGGGGAAGGGCGGTCGGCTCGGGTTCATCGCCGGGGAAGGGTTCGAAGTCGGAGTCTCCTACTACTCCGGCAAGTATGACGGAACGAACGCGCTCCGTTTGACCCTCGAAGGCGCCGACCTGACTTGGCTCTCTAACGACTACGAGGTCCGCGGCGAATACACGAAGGCGATCTGGAAGAACCCGGCCGGGGTCCCGGACGGAAGGTCCGACGGATATTTTGTCCTCATGGCCCTCAATTTCGGGAAGCTCCAGCCGGT
>JALHVH010000027.1 GCA_022867105.1 Candidatus Aminicenantota bacterium | reverse complement strand
TAATAATTATTCATGTTGCCGGGTTCGAGCTCGACGATCCTGAGGTAGAGCCTCTCTGCCTCGTCGAACTTCCTCAGCTTGTCATACATGTCGCCCAGGGAAAAGATGATCTCCTTGTTGCCGGGATCGATCTCATGGGCCTTGATAAGCGCGGCCAGGGCCTTTTTCTCGATGTCTTTGTTGAGGGGCGTATCCACAGCCGGCTTGAAGAGCTGCTTGTAGCTCTCGCCCAGGAAACGATAGGCCTGGACCAGGTTGGGATCATATTTCAGGGCCGCCTCGTATTCCTCAATGGCCTTGCGATACTGGCTATCGGTAAAGAGCTGGTTGGCCTTATTGAAATGGAAATTCGACTGGAGCTTGCTGATCTTGAGCTTTTCGCATCCGGCAAAGGATAAGACGATGATGAACGCGAGTGCGGTTATCCAAAGACCGTTTGTCTTTCTTCGAAACATCCTGACCTCCTCATATCTTCTTATATGATCTATCCTTGTTTAAGAGGACCGAAACCTATCTTATAAACGAATAGACGCCCAAAGTCAAGAAAAACGGAAAAACCCTCAGCTTTTTCTGAGAAAGACCCGGATCGGCGTGCCCCAGAAATCGTACTTTTCCCGGAGGAGTCCGATCAACGACTTTTCGTAGGCCGGGAGGAAGGACGTCCTGGAGTGTCCGAAGAGGACGAAGGTCGGCGGGGCGACCCCCTGCTGGGTCATGTATTTGACCTTGATCTTGCTCCCGTCCCTGGACCTAGGGGGGTGCTCCTTGTTGATCCATTCCAGGAACTCGTTCATCCGGGCCGTCTCGATCCTCTTGCGGGAGTTTTGGAAGACCTCCTCGGCCTTGTCCAGTATCTTGATCACCCTCTGGCCCGTCCGTGCGGAAATGAACAGGAGGGGGGCATAACTCACGAAGCTGAGCTTGGTGCGGACGAGACGGCGGACCTCTTCGGGGTCGACCCGTTCCGTCTCCACGAGGTCCCACTTGTTCAGGACGATGATCATGGGCTTTCCGGATTCCTGGGCCAGGTGGGCGATGTGGGCATCCTGCCGGGTCGGAAAATCGCGGGCGTCAAGGACCAGACAAATGACGTCCGCGTTTCCGATGTTCATCTTGGCCTTGACGATGCCCGCCTTTTCCCGGGTGTCGGCGGCGCCGCTGAACTTCCGGATCCCGGCCGTGTCCACCAGGCAGAACGGCTTCTTGTCCCGGAGGATGATCGTGTCCGTGCTGTCCCGAGTCGTTCCGGGGACCTCGCTCACGAGGAGCCTCTCCTCGCCGCACAGCCGGTTGACGATCGAGGACTTCCCGACGTTGATCCGCCCCACGATGGCGATGCGCAAGGGCTTTTCTTCTCCGTCGAGGGAAAGCACGGGCAGGTGGACGGCGATCCTCTCCCTGATCTCATCGATGTTGATCCTGTGCTCGGCTGAGACGGGGATGATGTCCTTGTCCCCCAGCCTGAAGTATTCGGCGAGCTTGTCCCCTCCGGCCGGGGAATCCACCTTATTGACAACGACAAGGACCGGCTTGCCGAGCTTTTTCAGCGAGAAATACATTTCCTCTTCAGCCGGGGAGATGTCACGCTTGCCGTCGAGGACGAAGACGAGGACGTCCGCCGACCGGGCGGCCTCCCAGGCTTTTTCTCGGATCTTCTCCGATAAGGGCTCGTCCCTCGTCCCGAAGATCCCCCCGGTGTCGACGAGCTGGAAGCTCCGGTCCTCGAGACGGCAGCGGGCGGAGACACAGTCCCGGGTCATCCCGGGCAGGGAGTGGACAAGGGACTTCTTCTCCCCGAGGAGGCGGTTGAACAGGGAGGACTTGCCCACGTTTGGAAAACCGACGATCACGACCTTGGGCAGTTTTCTCATTTCTATGAGGCGTCGATGACGGGCGCTCTATTTAGCGATCAGGGAATACTGGGGGGCTAGGGGCCGGCTCAGGTCGATGTGCCCCCCCAAGGTCTCCCTCTCCGCACCCTCTATCAGCAGGGAGACCTTCTTGATGTCCTTGAAGTTGAACGTGAGCGTGTCCACGAGCGCGTAGACCGCCGACATCTCCGAAGAGGAACCGTAGGCGAAATTCTCCGTGACCTCCTTGGTGAGGTCCACGTAGGCCGTGCCGTCCTTGGTCACGAAAATCTGCCGGACCCTGGTTTCGGGAGGGAAGGGAGGGACAAGGTCCTTCGCCGACCCTTTGATGAGCTCGATGACGGCCGTCTCCAGGTCATCGGTCAGGGACGGGCCGGACAGGACTTCCCGTTCCTCCGGGTGGAGGAGATCGTCATCCTCCGAAAGGAAGAAGAGTGTGATCCTCCGGGTCCCCGCCGTCTCCGGCGGGGCCGTCGGGGCCTTGGGCGATGGCGATTCGGCCTCGCGCCCGGCCTTTTCCTGTGCGCCTCCCCAGAAAAATATGAAAACGAGGACGGCAAGGATGATGACGAGACCCGCCAGAACCAGCCATTTCGTTTTCGTCATGATTCTCTTGTCAGGGATAGCTCTTGAAGTATTCGACCAGGCTCAGGAAGATCGCTTGGGCCACGTTGTTCTGGAATTCCTCGGACCCGAGTTCCTTCTCTTCCTCGGGATTCGAGATGAACGCGGTCTCGACCAGGACCGCCGGACAGGCGACGCCGGTCAGGACCTTGAACGGGGCCTGCTTGACCCCCCGGTTCAAGGTGCCGAGGAGCTCGTTGAGCCCCGCCTGGATGTTTTCCGCCAGCAGACTGCTCTGCTTCAGGTAAGCGGACTGGGCCAGGTCCCAGAGGATCATCTTGACGTCGTCCTGGTTTTCCTCCTCGATCTGCCCTTCCAGAAGGCCCGAGGTGTTCTCCATGTAGGCCAGCCGGCGGGACTCTTCGTCCGTGGCGTTGAGGCTCAGGAAGTAGGTCTCCGAGCCGCGGGCGTTCTTCCGCATCGAACCGTTGGCATGGACGCTGATGAAGAGGTCGGCCTTATGATTGTTGGCCAGCGCGGACCGGTTCTCCAGAGAAACGTTCGTGTCCTTGTCCCGCGTCAGGAACACGCGGAAGGCCAGGTTTTTTTCGATGATGTCCTTGAGTTTCAGGCCGATGGCCAGGGTGATGTCCTTCTCCAGAGCGCCGAACTTCCCCTTGGCGCCGGCTTCCAGCCCGCCGTGGCCGGGGTCTACGACGATCGTCCTGAACTTATTGGGGTCCAGCGCCCCGGTCGGACGGACGGCCGGAGGAAGGGTGGCGGCCCCCCCGGGGGCCTCCGTCACGGCGGCCGACCGGACGGGGGGCGCGATTTCCGTCGGTTCCTCCTCCGGCTTCAGGTCGATCGTCAGTTCGAAGGGGTTCGCGCGGACCTTATGCTCGAACGAAAAGCCCTTCCGGCGGAGCTCGATGGAGAACGCGTAGGAGTCCTTCCCTCTCGACCAGCCCACAGACTCCACCAGCTCGCTCTTGAACGCGGCCTGTTGCACCCGGAGAGAGACCCGGCTTACCACGGAGACGACGAGCGCGGAGGGCTTCTTTTCGAAAGAATAGGACAGGGGAACCGTCGAGGACAGGATGACCCGGCTGGACCCGGCAAGGTCCTGGGCCGACAACCTCAGGATGGGCTGGGGTTGAGACCAGGACCGGGAAAGGGACGCCAAAAGAAAGAAGGCCCCCGCGAAAACCCGTAAACTTCTTCTCTTCCGTTTTTTCGATTCTTTCAATTTTAAAAATGGAGGCGGCGGGAATCGAACCCGCGTCCGAAGACATTCAACAGAGGGTCTCTACATGCTTATCCTCTTCGATTTTCTCGCCCCGCGGAACCCGAAGAAGAAAAGCGCCGCGGAGCCAGCCCTGCGAAAATTTTGCTCCCGGGCTCCAGGACTGAACCCGTTCGCTATCCTGCTGGTTGACGCTCCCCGGGAACCGCAGGAGTGAACCCGGGAAACGGCTGCCTATTCTATTAGGCGGCGACTGCTAGAGGTTCTGCAGTTAATTTGTTTTCCACCTTTTTATCGAGGTGGGTGGGACCTCGGCATGCGACCCTTGTCTCACTATCTCCGTCGAGACCAGATCGCCCCCATCTCCTCTCAAGAGTTATTATAGGGGATGAAAGCGAAAATTGTCAAATCCGTCCACCCCGTCCAAGCCCCCAACCCACTCAAAACGTAAGAGAACAATTAGGTTTAGGTGGTTGATTTATTTCCGGATAATCGGGAAAATAGAGGCCGATGACATGGAACCAGGTTTATGATCCTCTCGGGAATTGGTTTTTTTCGACCCTTGTCGCCGCCCTGCCCATCTTCGTCCTCCTCGGCGCGCTGGCGTTTTTCCGGCTCAAGGCCCACGCGGCGGCCCTCCTCGGGCTGGGCTCGGCCCTAGCTGTTTCGGTCCTGGTTTTTGGCATGCCGGCGGACAAGGCCCTGGCCGTTTCCCTCTACGGCGCCGCCTACGGCCTCTTCCCCATTGGCTGGATCATCCTGAACGTGATCTTCCTTTACACTCTCGCCGACGGGAAAGGATATTTCGAGGTCCTCCGGGAGAGCCTGACCGGCATCACGAGGGACAGACGCCTCCAGCTCCTCCTCATCGCCTTTTCCTTCGGGGCGTTCTTCGAAGGGGCGGCCGGCTTCGGCACGCCCGTCGCCGTGACCGCAGCCATCCTCATCGGCCTCGGTTTCGGCCCGCTGGCCGCCTCCGGGCTGTCGCTCATCGCCAACACGGCGCCCGTGGCCTTCGGCGCACTCGGGACGCCCATTATCGCCCTGTCCGGCGTCACCGGCATCGATCTCCTTAAACTCAGCGCCATGGTCGGCCGGCAATTGACCTTCTTCTCCCTCCTGGTCCCCTTCTGGCTTATCTGGGCCTTCGCGGGGTTCAAGCGGATGCTCGAGGTCTGGCCCGCCCTGCTCGCGGCCGGGGCCGCTTTCGCCCTCCCCCAGTTCCTGGTCTCGAACTTCCACGGCCCCTGGCTCGTCGGCGTCGTCTCCGCGGCGTGTTCGATCTTTGCTCTCGTCGTCCTCCTGTTCCACTGGCGCCCGAAAACGATCATGGGGTTCGATAGCCTCGAAGCCGACCAGGACGCCCAGGCCTGGCACGGCCGTGGCCGCCGTGAAGTCCTTCGGGCCTGGTCGCCGTGGCTCATCCTAAGCGTCGTCGTCTTTCTCTGGGGCGTCCCTCAGGTCAAGTCCTTCCTGGACGGCATCTTCGTCCTCAGGGTCCCCGTTCCCGGTGTCGACGGGCTCATCCGCCGGATGCCGCCGGTCGTCGTGAAGCCCGCGGCCGAGGCGGCGGTCTACGCTTTCAACGTTCTGTCTTTCACCGGAACGGGGATCTTCCTGGCCGCGCTGATCTCGGCCCTTGTCATGGGTTACCGTCCGCGCGAGGCCGCCGCAGCCTGGTGGAGGACACTTAAACGCGTGCGTTTCTCGCTCCTGACCGTGGCCGCCATGCTCGCCGTGGGCACCACGACCCGCTATTCTGGACTCGACGCGGCCATGGGGTTGACCTTCGCCAAGACGGGCATCTTTTACCCTTTCTTCGGGACGCTCCTCGGATGGCTGGGCGTCGCCCTCACCGGCTCGGACACGTCGTCGAACGTTTTGTTCGGCAGCCTGCAGAAGATCTCGGCGGAACAGCTAGGGTTGAGCCCGGTGCTCATGGCGTCGGCCAACAGCAGCGGCGGGGTCATGGGCAAGATGATCGACGCCCAGAGCATTGTTGTGGCCAGCACGGCCACGAAGTGGTACGGCCACGAAGGCGAGATCCTGCGCTATGTCTTCTTCCACAGCCTGGCCCTGGCCTCCCTCGTCGGCCTTCTCATCATGCTCCAGGCTTATGTCTTTCCGTTCACAAGATTGGTCGTCAAGTAAGTCCGTGCGCAGGAAAATTGTATCCACAACACCGTCCGGCCGGCCATGCGTCGCTGGACCTCTTTCTCGATCAAGAGGAGAGCGGTGACGGCGATGGTCCGCCTGGATCGTCGCGTGCTTGACAGCGACCCGCGGCCGGCGATAAAATCCGCTCAGAATTCACGATCAGAGGACTTTGACCTAGGGGGAGCGTTCTTCCGCGGATGCCTTTGGGACCAGGGGAACAAGCATGAAGATCGAAGGGAAGAAAGAAAACGGGCGCATCATCGTTTCGGTCGAAGGGCGCATGGACGCCGTATCCGCCCCGGAGTTCGACCGGAAATGCGAGGAGTGGATCGCGGAAGGCGCGAGCGTTTTCATCGTCGATTTCGGCGGCCTGGAGTACATCAGCAGCGCGGGTCTTCGCAGCCTCCTCGTCCTGGGCAAGAAACTGGCGGCCAAGAAAGGCAAGGTCGTGATCGCGGCTTTGAAGGACGTCGTCAAGGAAGTGTTCTCGATTTCCGGATTCGGCTCGATCTTCACCGTCGTGGACTCGGTCGACGCCGCGCTCGGCCGGATCTGAAACCTCCATGAGAGGGAACCTGCCGATGTTCCATCTTCGTTTGCCCGGCCGTCTCGAGTCGCTGGGCGAGTTCCTGAATTTCGTCTCGGACCGCGCCGCCGAGAGCGGGTTTTCGTCCTCCCGGACCAAGGAGATCCAACTGGCCGTCGAGGAGGCGGTCGTCAACATCGTCCGTCACGCCTACGCCCACAGCCCCGGCGCGGTCGAACTGCGCTGGATGAAAGGCGCGGACCCCGGGCAAGTCGCGATCGAAATCGAAGACACAGGCGTGCCTTTCGACGTGCGGTCGGCCTCGGCCCCGAACCTCCAGGCCGGCCTGGACAATCGCAAGGTCGGCGGCCTGGGCGTTTTTTTTATCAGGCAAATGGCGGACAAGGTGGGCTACCGCCGGGAGGCCGATAAAAACATTCTGACGCTCACCCTCGGCGCGTGGAAACCCTCGTCCGGACCCGGTCCGTCCGAGGCGCCTCGTGCGGACGACAGCCTTGGGTTTCCGTTGGGGTCCATGGCTCGAGAGACCCATAAAAAAGGCGACGTTCTCTTCAAGGCAGGAGACCGCGCCGACAAGATGTATTACATCGCCCGCGGGTCGCTGAAGCTTCCGGAAATCGGCAAGGTCGTGAAAGAGGGGGAAGTTATCGGCGAGATGGGCATCCTGTCGCCCTTCCATGTTCGGACGGCGTCGGCCGTCTGCGAGGAGGACCTGGAGGCGTACACGATCGATAAAGAGGACGTCATCCGGCTCTTCAGCCGGGATTCCGCCCTCGCTTTCCAGCTCGTGAATCTGTGCATCAAACGCTTCATCGAGAACCTGCGGGCGGAGACGGAGGCCAAGGAGCGGATCCAGAGCGAGCTGCGGATCGCCCGCGAGATCCAGATCAGCATGCTGCCCCGCGTTTTCCCGCCGTTCCCGGACCGGACCGAGTTCGATATTTTCGCCGTGATGGAGCCGGCCAAGGAGGTGGGCGGGGATTTCTACGATTTCTTTCTCGTCGACGACAAGCGGCTCTGCGTCGTGATCGGGGACGTCTCCGGGAAGGGCGTTCCGGCCGCCCTGTTTATGGCCATCTGCAAAACGCTGCTGAAAACCGAGGCTCTGCGCGGCTTGTCTCCCGGAGACATCCTAGACCGGGTCAACCGGACGCTCATTCCTGACAACGAAACCATGATGTTCGTCACCGTGTTCCTCCTTATCCTGAACGTAGAGACAGGGGAAATCCGGTATTCCAACGGAGGGCATCCGCCTCCGCTGATTTCGGCGGGGCCGGGCCGGTTCGAGATCCTGGACGGCCCGACCGGGACCGTCCTGGGAGCGGTCGAAGGGTGTCCCTACACGACGACGACGCGGATATTGACGCCCGGGGACATCGTTTTTCTCTTTACCGACGGGATGTCGGAGGCGATGAACGCGGACCAGGAATTGTTTTCCGACGCCCGGCTGATAAGCCGGCTGTGCGAGGAAACGGGGAAATGCACGGCCGACCTCATCCGCCATATGCGGGCCGCCGTCCAGGCCTTCGCCGACGGGACTCCGCCCTCGGATGATATGACAATGGTGGCCCTCGCCTTCAAGGGGGCCGCCCGCAGCGTTTCTGCTGGGCCCTGAGCCCGGCTTTTTGGCGGTCCTCCGGCTATTTCATCCCCAGAATGTGCAGCTCCCAGAGGTCCCGCCGGCTGCGGTGAAGGATGGGCCCGACCGCCAGCATTCCCGTCTTGCCGACGCTCTTTTCCAGGTACGTCAGCTCCTTAAATTTTTCCCGGATGTTCGCCTCGGGCCTGACAGGAAAGCCCGCCTCCTTCATCAGCAGAATGCCCTTGGCGCTAATGGAGAGCTCGAGGTGGATCCGGAGCAGGCAGAGCATGTCGGCCACGACCTCGCCCGGGAATTTACCCTTGAGGGACAGGAGATACTTCCCGATCTTGGTTGCCGTGAGGCGGCCCGAAGTGATGAGGCCCAGGAGCTCGACGTCGGAATCGAAGCCCACGTCCAGCCAATTCCGGGTGCTCTTCTCGCTGATGAAAAAGATATTAATGGCAACAAGGGGCAGGACGACGAGCATGGCGACCGTCGCGATCAGGGGCGGCAGGAGAAAATGATTGAACGCGGAGTGGAGGACGAAGGCCCCGCCCAGGCCGGGGAGACACAGGACCCAGGCATTTTTGGAGCGGCGGTCGGACAAGGCTTTCGTGACGACGGCGAAAATGGCGGTCGTCCCGCCGTGCATCATCGCCGTCCCGAACCCGCGGATCACCCAGACGACGAGGTTTGCCTCGGGGGTGGTGTTCAAATAATAGATGTTCTCGAACAGGGAGAATCCCGCGCCCGTGGCGAATCCCAGGATCGCACCGTCGACAAGAAATCCGATCCTTTGCGCCTGGAAGAAGCAGAGAAGGACAACCGCCTTGAGTCCTTCTTCGACAAGGGGGGAGGCGTACCGGGAATAAAAGGCGAAATCGTTTTGGAAGAGACGGACGAGCTCCGAATTCACGATATAACTCGTTCCTGCCGCGGCGGCGCCTCCGAGAATGACGACGAACAGGGTCTTCAGCTTAACCAGCTTGTAGCTGTCCATGAAGACCAGCGCGAGCAGGAAGACGAGGACCGGCAGAAGGCTGACCAGGATTTTCAGCGCGGAGGGCAAAACGGTTCCTGGCATGGGAGGTTTTCTCCTGTCATTCTATGACATTCCGCCGCGCAGTCAAGCCGCGGGGCAAAACGGGAACCCGGATGGCGCGCTCCCCGCGGACCGCGGCCGAAGGCCCTTGACACGGCCGTTCGGGGTAAAGTATATTTTTAGCATATCTTACCATCTTGGGATACGAGTCCGGGATTCGAATTGTTAAAAGGTTTCCTTCCCGAGTTCGCCGGCCGGCGGAGCGGACGTCTGCGTCCTTCCGGTGGGGGCCCGCATTTTTTCTGAAAAAAGCGAACTTTGGGGCCGGTCGATTGTAATTATGGATGAACATAAAGATTTCGAGGCCATCCGCATGTGCCTTCAGGGTGAGGTCGACGCGTTTGAAACGATCATCGACAAATACCAAAAGCAGGTGTTAAGCTTGGCCTATCGCATCGTCCGCAACTTCGAAGACGCCCGGGACATCTCCCAGTCCGTCTTCGTCAAGGCCTTCGGAAGCCTGCCCTCTTACAACCCCCGCTACAAATTCTTCAGCTGGCTGTATCGGATCGCCATCAACGAATCCTTGAATTTCGTCGACAAGCGGAACCGGCGGATCGGTCCCGATGCGGCCTGGACGGCCGCAGCCATGGACCCCGGGGACCAGTTGGCGGCCAGCGAGTTGAGCGGGAAAATCGAGAAGGCCTTGATGTGCTTGAACGCCCGCCAAAGGGCCCTTCTGGCCTTGAGCGCGGACGGCCGTTCCTACAAGGAAATCGGCCTGATGCTCGAACAGTCGGAAAAGAAAGTGAAGTCGAATCTGTATTCGGCACGCCATAAACTGCGGGAACTCCTCGGGCGAGACGGGTGGCGGACCCATGATCGATAAAAAGCATCTCCGTCTGATGAACCAGGAATTGGACGGGGCCAACTCCGCCGACGAAAGCCGCTCGCTGAAAGAGTATCTGGCCGGAAGCGAAGAGGCGCGGACCCGCTACCGTGAACTCGGCGCCGTGATGGACCTATTCCGGAGCGACCAAGGCCCGGCACCGACGCCGGATTTCAAGGCGAAGATCCTCGCCGACATCGGCAAGAAAGCCGGACCGCTGGGGAAAAAAAGGGATAGGGAGGTATCGGCAGGAGGATTTTTGATGAGGGCGGCCGCCCTCGGCCCCATGAAGCTGAAATACGGCCTTTTCTTCGCCCTGGGTTTATGTCTCGGCCTTCTTCTCCTGTTCGTATTTAAGAACCGGTTGATCGACTCCGGGCTCGACGCCCGGCAGCTGGTCGGGACGGTGATGGATGCCAAGAACCTTCGTCCCGTGGAGAATCTGCGGTTGGACCGGGAGGGGGTCAGCCAGGAATTGTCCCTCAGCTATGGGGACGGCCGTCTGGCGGCAGAAGTTCGGGGGAACTCGGCGAAAGACGTTGAAATCGTGTTTACGTTCGACCGGGACGATTTGAGCTTCTATACTTTTCGCCAATCGGCGGGGGATAGCGGAGGGATCAACATCGAGCCCGGCCGTTTTACGGTCCGGACGACCGGGCCGCACGGTTTCGGGGTCATGTTCAACGCCAAGGCCGGGCTCCCGGTTTCCCTCAAGGTCCAGGTCTTCGCTTCGAGCATGGCGGTTTTCGAGAAATCCTTGACCGTCACGAAAGACGGAAACCAGTGAAACGAACTTTTTCGGTCCAGGCTGTATTTCAGGACGAGGGTCCGAATATAGATAAAAAGTCCAAGAGAGGTCAAGGGAGGACATCATGACCAAAAAACAAAGAGTGATTTCGCTTGCGGCGATCGTCGTCGCCGCCGCGGCCGTTCTCGTCATCGTCTTCAGCCCCAATCTCCGGAAAAAGGCCGACGAGGACAAGCTGGCCGGCACCATCACCAAGGCCGAGCGCTACCGGGCCGGCCAGATGACGGCCAAGGACGTGGTCCTGACGAAGGCGGACGTCATCAAAATTCTCCAGAACCCCTACGTCCAGAACCTGCTCCGCAACATCCGCTTCCAGAGGCTCATGGCGGACCCAAGTTTCGCCGCCCTGATGAAGGACGCGAACTTTGCCAACCTTCTGAAGGACCCCAATTTCGCGAATATGCTGGCCACGGCGAACTTCGCCGGCCTGATGAAGAATTCCAGTTTTGCCGCCCTGATGAAGGACGCGGACTTCGCCTCCCTGCTCAGGAGAGCGAACTTCGCCGGCTTGATGCAAGACCCGAATTTCGCCAATCTGCTGAAAGGGGCCAATTTCGCCAATCTTTTTCAGGAAGCAACCTTCGCCGATCTGATGAAGGATGCGAACTTCGCCGATCTGATGAAGGACGCGAATTTCGCCGCCCTGTTGAAGAACGCGAGCTTCGTCAATCTGATGAAGGATCCCGGCTTAGCCAACCTAATGGCCGAGGCTCGATTCGCCAATCTGATGAAAGACGCGAACTTCGCCGCCCTGTTGAAGAGCTCCGGCTTCGCTAATTTAATGAAGGACGCCGATTTCGCCAACCTGTTGAAAAGGGCTGAATTCGCCAACCTCCTCAACGACGCGGAATTCGCCGCCATGATGAAAGACGCCGGCTTCGCCGCCCTTCTCAAGAACGCCGAGTTTGCCGCCCTGCAGAAGAACACGAGCTTCGCCAATCTGCTGAAAAACGCGGAATTCGCCGCCATGATGAAGAACGCCGGCTTCGCCAACGCCGTCCGCAGCGCGAATTTCGCCAATCTGCAGCAGGATTCGAATTTCGCCGCCCTGATGAAAGATGCCGAGCTGGCCAATATATTGAAAAGCGCGAGCTTCGCCAACCTGATGGCCAACGCGAACTTCGCCGCCCTATTTAAAAATGCGAATTTCGCCGCATTGTTCGCAAACGCCCATTTCGCCGATCTTCAGAAGAGCGCAAGCTTTGCCAACCTGATGGCCAACGCGAATTTCGCCAACTTGATGCGGGACGCCAACTTCGCCAATCTTCTCAAGGGCGCGGATTTCGCCAACCTGCTCATGAACGCCGACTTCGCCAACATGCTGGCGAACGCGAATTTTGCCGCATTGTTTGCGAACGCCCATTTCGCCAATCTTCAGAAGAGCGCAAGCTTTGCCAACCTGATGGCCAACGCGAATTTCGCCGGCCTGATGCGGGACGCCAACTTCGCCAATATGCTGCAGGAACCGAACTTCGCCGCCCTGCTGAAGAACGCGAATTTCGCCGGCCTGCTGGCGGACGCGAACTTCACGGCGATGATGCAGGACGACGGTTTTGCCAATCTGATGGCGAACGCGAATTTCGCCGACCTCCTGGCGGACGCGAATTTTGCCGCCCTGTTGAAGAACGCGAGCTTCGCCAATCTTCTGGCGAACGCCAGTTTCGCCGGCGCCGTTCATAGCGGCAATTTCGCTAATTTGCAGAAGAGCCCGGACTTCGCCGCCCTGATGGCAAACGCCCATTTCGCCGCCATCCTGAGGAGGGCGAGCTTTGCCAACATGCTGGCCAACGCCCATTTCGCCGCCATCCTGAGGAGGGCGAGCTTTGCCGACCTGATGGCCAACGCGAACTTCGCCCAGGTGATGAAGAGCGCGAATTTCGCCGGTCTCCTGGCCAATGCGAGCTTCGCCAATCTTTTGAAGAGCGCGAATTTCGCCGGCCTGATGGCTAACGCGAGCTTCGCCAATCTTTTGAAGAGCGCGAGCTTCGCCAACCTGATGAACGACGCCGACTTCGCGGCCCTGCTGAGGAGAGCGAGCTTCGCCAACCTCCTGGCCAATGCCAATTTCGCCCAGGCCGTACAGAGCAGGAATTTCGCCAACCTCCAGCAGGATCCGAACTTCGCCGCCCTGATGAAGAGCGCAAACTTCGCCGCCCTGTTGAAGAACGCGAATTTCGCGGCCATGATGAAGAACGCGGATTTCGCCGCCCTCCTGGCCAATGCCAATTTCGCCAATCTCCTGGCCGACGCTAATTTCGCCGCCCTGTTGAAGAACGCCAGTTTCGCCGCCCTCCTGGCGAACGCGAATTTCGCCAACCTTCTGGCCAACGCTAATTTCGCCGCCCTGCTGGCCAACGCCAATTTCGCCAACCTCCTGGCGAACGCTAATTTCGCCGCCCTGCTGGCCAACGCCAATTTCGCCGACCTTCTGGCCAACGCGAGCTTCGCCAATCTCCTGCAGGACGCCAACTTCGCCAACCTGATGAAGGACGGCGGCTTCGCCAACCTGCTGGCCGACGCCAACTTCGCTAACCTGATGAAGGAGGCCCATTTCGCCAGCCTTCTGCAGGACGCGAATTTCGCCAACTTGATGAGGGAAGCGAACGCACAGAACAAGTAGGCATTGACGGCCATGCTGTTTAGTCTCCCGGCGGGGGGTCCCGCGGCCCTCGCCGGGAGATTTTTTTGTTTTCCCGCCTCTTAAAAGGCTTGCAAAAAACGCCCGCCTTGTATATTTCTTAGGACACCCCATGAAGGGCAGGAGGGTTCCATGAGATCGCGCCGCAATGTTTGGGTTGGTTTCGTTCTGGTCCTGACGGCTTCAGCCTCGATCCTGCCCGCGCAGTCTCTTTTCAGTTTCAAAGCCCCCGGGCTCAATTTGGTCTATTACTCCCAGGCCCATACGTTCATCGTGTCGCATCTGGCCCGCTCTTATGAAAACACGATGGGGTTCTACAAGAAATTTTTCGATTACAAGCCCGCCGAAACGACGTCCCTCTTCCTCCAGGATTTCAGCGACTGGGGCAACGGCGGAGCGACGGCCGTTCCCCGGAATCTGGTCTTCCTCGAGCTGTCCCCGTTCCAGCACGTGTATGACATGATGCCGGGCTACGAGCGAATGAGCCTGATCATGAACCACGAGCTGGTCCATGTCGTCACCATGGACAAGCCCGTCGGGTCGGCCTCGTTTTTCCGCAAGCTGTTCTTCGGCAAAGTCATGGCGGACAAGGAAAACCCCCTGTCCATGGCCTACGCCTACTTGACGAGCCCGCGCACGTATACCCCCCGCTGGTACGTTGAGGGGATCGCCGTCTTCATGGAAACCTGGATGGATGGGGGATTGGGCCGGGCCCTGGGTTCCTACGACGAAATGATATGGCGGACCAAAATCCTCGAAAACAGCCCCATCTACGACGCCCTCGGGCTGGAATCGGAGGGCACCGCCGTCGACTTTCAGATCGGCGCCATTTCCTATTTGTACGGAACGCGATTTTTCACTCACCTGGCCCTGAAGTACGGCCCCCAAAAAGTGGTCGACTGGACGTCCGCGGACAAAGACAGCAGAAGCTACTTCGCCGCCGAGTTCAAAAGGATCTTCGGAGTGTCCCTGGCCGCTGAATGGGCGGAATGGGTCAAGGTAGAGAAGGAATGGCAGACGGCCAATTTGAACCTGATCCGGAAATATCCGATCACCTCGTTCAAGCCGTTGACGAAGGAGCAGATGGGGTCCGTCTCCCCCGCCTTCTATGATCCCCAGAAGGGCAAGATTTACGCGGGGATCAATTATCCCGGTCAAGTCGCTCACATCGCCGCTCTCGACATCGGGAGCGGCCGGATCGACCGCATCTGCGATATCAAAGGGGCGATGTTGTACTCCGTCGGTTCCCTGGCCTACGATCGTTCCGCCGGCAAGATCTTTTTCACGACGGACAACAATGCGTTCCGCGACCTGAATGTCGTCGACCTTAAGACCGGCCGATCGGAGAAATTGATCGCGGATTTCCGGGCCGGCGATCTGGCTTTCAACCCGGCGGACCGAAGCCTCTGGGCGATCCGGCACAACTTCGGGCTCTCCACCATCATCAAGATCGACCCGCCTTACGACGACTGGACCGCCGTTTACGGCTTCGACTACTTCACGGATATCTACGACATGGACATCTCTCCGGATGGCGCGTTCCTGACGGCGGCGATGTCCGATGTGTCCGGCCAACAAAAGCTGGTCCGCATCCAGACGGCCGCTCTCCTCAAGGACTCCCTGTCGATGGAGACTTTGTACGAATTCGGGACCGATTCGCCCGCGGATTTCCGATTCTCTCCCGACGGCCGATTCCTCTACGGATCATCCTACTACACGGGCGCCTCGAACATTTTCCGGTACGATTTCCAGATAAAGACCATGGACGTGGTCAGCAACTGCGAGACCGGCTTCTTCCGGCCGGTGCCTGTCTCGGACGATTCGCTGATCGTTTTCAAATTCACGGGGGACGGGTTCGTCCCCGGCTGGATTCCCAACAAGCCCTTGAAGGATGTGAGCGCGGTCCGCTTCCTGGGCCAGGAAGTCGTCAATAAGTACCCCATCGTTAAAACCTGGATGCCGGGATCGCCGGCGTCCGTCCCCATCGATTCCATGACCCAGTCCAACGGGCCCTACAATTCCTGGGGAGACATCAAGCTGAATTCCGCGTATCCCATTTTGGAGGGCTACAAGGACTACGCCTCCGTGGGCGTGCGCATGGAATTCCGCAATCCGCTCCGTTTCAACGGGTTCGACCTGTCGGCGTCCTACACCCCCAACCCGGATCTCCCCGCCAACGAACGGGCCCATCTCGGCTTCAATTATCATTATTGGAATTGGACCCTCAGCGCCACGTACAACGGCGCCAGCTTCTACGATCTGCTCGGCCCGACGAAAGTCAGCCGGAAAGGCTATTCCTTGGGCTTGGAGTACACCAAATACCTGATCTACGATACCCCGCGGACGCTGGAGCTGGATCTCAAGATCGCCGGATACGGCGGCCTGGAAAAACTGCCCGACTTCCAGAACATCGACGCCACCTACGACAAATTCCTCTCGACCCGGATCGGGCTGCGGTACAATTTCGTCCGGCGATCGCTGGGAGCCGTCGACGAGGAGAAAGGGTACCGGTTCCACGTTTTCGCCCGGGCCAACTACGTGAACGGCCGGCTCTACCCCCGCCTTCACGGGAATTTCGACTACGGCATCGCGCTCCCTATCAACCACTCCTCGATCTGGCTCCGGACAACCGCCGGTCAATCGTTCGGAGATCGCGACAACAATTTCGTCAAATTCTTTTTCGGCGGGTTTGGGAACAACTGGATCGATTATTTGCCGGAAAAACGATACCGGGAGTATTACAGCTTTCCGGGCGTCGACCTCAACGCGGTCGGGGGGCGGAATTATGCGAGAGCGTTAATGGAATGGACGCTCCCTCCGCTGACGTTCCGCCGTTTCGGCTTCTTGAGCATGTACTGCAACTGGGCCCGGCTGGCCGTTTTCACCTCCGGGATCATCACCGATTTCGACAGTGCGGCCCGGAGCCGGAAATTGGCCAATTTCGGGGCCCAGCTCGATTTCCGGGTGGTCCTCTTCTCCCTGCTCAACACGACGTTTTCCTTCGGGTACGCCCGGGCGTATGAAAAGGGGCTCCCGGCCAGAAACGAATTCATGTTTTCGCTGAAACTTCTGTAAGCCGTGAGACAGGCCGGCCCGGAGAGCTCAGGACCGGATCGGGAAAGTCCAGGACCGGTTATTTGAACCTGCGATAACAAAAAAGGAGCAAAAACGGACCCATGAAAAAGGAAGCGCACGTCTGCCCGCCCTGGCTGTCCTGGCTGCTGATCAATCCTATCCGGAGCCTGTCCCAGAATCCCAGGAAAACCCTGCAACGGTTCATCCGAGAGGGAGATACCGTCCTGGATGCCGGCTGTGGTCCCGGCTATTTCACGACGGTCATGGCCGAACTCGTAGGCGAGAACGGGCTCGTAATTGCCGCGGATATCCAAGAATGGATGCTCGAAAATGTACGAAAACGGGTGGAAAGGGCAGGCTTGCCGGGGCGAGTCCGTCTGCATCTCGCTCAGGCTGACCGCCTGAATATTCCGTTGGATCATGTGGATTTCGCGCTGGCCTTTTGGATGGCCCATGAGGTGCCTGACAAAGGCAGGTTCTTCTCTGAAATCCTTTTATGTCTTAAGCCCGGGGGGACATTGCTATTGGCCGAGCCGAAAATTCATATTAGAGAGAATAATTTTCGCGGGATCGTGGAGGCCGCCCGGAAAGCGGGTTTTATTACAGCGCGTCCCGTCCCGGTCCGGTTAAGCCGCGCGGTGATCTTTCATAAATCCGGAAGTCCTTGACTAATACAAACGCATTAAATAGGTTGACATCTGAATTTAAGTGGCCTGAAGCCGCCCTCATTCCCCCGGCCCCCGGGGAACCAGTCCCGTCGGTTCCCCCCGTCGAAAAAGCCGACGGGTCCCCCCTCCGCTACGGGGGCTTGAGGACGGCATTCAGTACCGTTCATACATAGGTACTTTTTTTATTATGTTCGCATTAGCGCAAGGCCTCGATGCGCGGTATCGCCCATTCCAGGACGCCGGCTATTCCAGCCAGGCGATCATCGAGCTGACCGAGCTGCGTCAGGCGCATGGCTTCAAGTTCCGCGATAGCCCCGGCGTAGTCGCCGGATTCGATCTTGCGGTACTGGGGTATGACGTCGAGCAACTCGGGCAGTTGGCCCTGCCCGCCTATGGTGAGCCGGGGAAAGTCCGGTTCCAGGCGCGTCAGTTGCTTCAGATACACGGGGTAGCTGAAGCTTATGCCGAAGCGCGTCATGTAAGTCCCGGCCAGCGCCTTCAGCGCGGCGGCCGGGTCGGGCCGGTCCGTTTTCAGGGTAGCGAGCGCCGCGTTGATGCCCTGCGCATCCCGAAGCACCGCCTGATGGGGATAGACGGTGGCATCGTCGTCAGCGGGAGAAAGGGCCGTGAGACCGCTGTTTAGGACCTTCTCGACCTCGAGAAGGCCGTCGTTCACCGCATCTGTCCTGCCCGCAGGAATGGCGCCGGCCCTCGCATCGAAATCGGCGGCCGCCGTCCGGAAGGCGGAGACGCCGGCGGCAAGCCTTGAGACGACCGCGGCGTTCGCTCCCGCGGCGAGCAGCTCTTCCTTGTTCACGGCGGCCGCTAGGTCATCAGCCCTGATCCCGAGGCTGTAAGGCAGCAGGCCGTCATCCAGTTGCTGGGCGGCGCGGAAGGCGAACTTCGCGATCTTCGCCAGGTAGGCCCAATCCACGAGGGCGGAAGTCTCGAAGTTGGAATGGTAGAGCTTGTCGTAATCGGCGCTGTAGGTCGCGAATTCCACGCTGGGGATGCCGGCCGCCGTGAACGGCCACTGGTCGTTCCAAGAGTTGACGGGCATGACCGCCTCGGATCCGTAGGGCAGAAGGGCCGAGCACCGCGAGACGAGCCGCTCCAGCCATGGTTTGAGCTCGGGGTTGAATCGCATTGTGAGCGGGGCCTCTTTGACCGCCATGCTCTCAAGGTTGAGCATCGCCCGCACCCGGCCGGCCCAGTCCTTGTGGGCGCGCGTGGCGGCCCACCAGGCGCCGGTGAGCCACTCGTAATAGGCGTTCGTGTAGCCGAACTCCTCGCCGGCCGTGGCGAGAAAGACGACGGTCGTCTTCGGACGGTGACCGGACGCGCGCATCGCTTTGGCGACGGTCAGCATGTTCGCCAACGCGGCCGTGTCGTCGACGCCGGCGCGGAAGTGGGCGTCCTGGTGCGCGGATATGAGCACCATCTGGCCGTCGCGGCGCTCGCCGAGAAGCTCGCCGATCACGTTGAAGGCGACGCCGCCGTCCCGCTCGAGCCTGACCTTCTCCTTCAAAACCATGGTCGCCATCACGGGCCCGGCCTCGATCCGAGACTTGAGCCAGTCGCCGTCGCGCCGCGATATATAGATCCACGGCAGGGCATCAAGGTCGTATTGGCCGTCGAAACTGCCGAGGGCGCTATCGTCTACCGAGAAATACTTCGAGTCTTCAGGCGTATAGGTGCAGATGACACCGGCGGCCTTCCGGTGTCCCGCCTCGAAGGCCGGCCAGGTGAACCACCACGAACCCATCTTCGCGTCCATGAGGACGAGCTTCCCGGTGACGTCTCCGGCCGAGTCGAAGTCGGACGCCGTGCCGCCCTTGACGTAGACGATGGGCGCGATGACGCCTCCCTCAGGCGTCGGCGGAACTCCCGCGATGGTCGACGCGGCCATCACTCGGTCCCCGACGGTGACACTCGCCTTCTCGAACTCGAAAACGTCGACGGGGACCGGCTCAAGGCGCACGTTGCTAAGGCCCATGGCCCGCATTTCAGCCGCCACGCGGTCTCCGACGGCGCGCTCGGCCGGGGTCCCGGCCCAGCGGAATCCCAGGTCGGTATTGGTGCCGAGCGAGCAGAAATACGTTACGAGTCCCTGCGGATAGCCTTCAGCGAACAGCTTGTCGATGGCCTTGTCGAACGCCGCAGTCCCGGCCGTGTCTTCCGCCGGAGCCGACAGGACGATCGAAAGAAAGAGGGGAAAGAGAAACCATCGAAGTCGTTTCACGGTCACCTTTATCTCTTTTTATCCATTATTGAGGCCAAAAGCTATTTGACCTGCAACCAACGATCTCGATCCGGTCCATGTTAAGCCACGTTCTCCTCTTTATGACTCTTTCAAGATTGTCTCAATCGCCTGCAACTCTTCCTCTGCAAAGGACAGTTTCTCCAGCGCGGCCAGGTTATCCGCCAGTTGCTGCACACGGCTGGCCCCGACCAGCGCCGAGGTGACCCGCGGCTTGCGCAACACCCAAGCGATGGCCATCTGCGCCAGCGACTGGCCGCGCCGTTGGGCGATTTCGTTCAGCCTGCGGACCTTGTGGAGGTTGTTGTTCACCTTCTCCGGCGTCAACCAGACACGCTCGGTCTTGCTGGCGCGCGCCCCGGCGGGAATCCCGTCCAGGTAACGGCCGGTCAGCTGGCCCTGGGCGAGAGGCGAGAAGACGATACAGCCGATGTCTTCCTCGTCCAGGACGTCCAGCAGGCGGTCTTCAATCCAGCGGTCGAACATGTTGTACAAAGGCTGGTGGATCAGGCAGGGCGTGCCTAATTCACGCAAGATTTTGGAGGCCCGGCGCGTCTCTTCGGGCGGGTAAGACGAGATACCCGCATAGAGCGCCTTGCCCTGCCGGACGGCGAAGTCCAGTGCGCCCATGCTCTCTTCGAGCGGCGTCTCCGGGTCGGGGCGGTGGTGGTAGAAGATGTCCACGTAGTCCAAGCCCATGCGCGTGAGGGACTGGTCGAGGCTGGCCAGCAGGTACTTGCGCGAGCCTAAGTCGCCGTATGGCCCCGGCCACATATCCCAGCCGGCCTTGGTAGAGATGACCAGTTCATCGCGGTAGGGAGCAAAGTCCTCTTTGAACAGTTTGCCGAAGGTCTCCTCGGCCGAGCCGGGCGGCGGGCCGTAGTTGTTGGCCAGGTCGAAATGGGTGATGCCGTGGTCAAAGGCGTAACGAGCGATGGCGCGGCTGTTTTCGAACACGTCCAGCCCGCCGAAGTTGTACCACAAGCCAAGCGAGATGCGCGGCAGTTTCAACCCTGAGTGCCCACAGCGCTGGTAGGGCATGGAGTCGTAACGGGTGAGGGATGGGAGGTAAGGAGTCATCTCATTTTCTCTCTTTCCCGGCTTTCCCGGTCCTTAAGACTTGACCTGCCCTCATTTATTGTACCATCTGTGAAGTGAGAATTCCAAGCTCCCAAACCTCTGGAGCCGGAGGTCGATAGCCTAAGGAACTGTAAAGGTGCCCTGGCTGGCGGACAAAAAGATTCGCCCGGCGAAGAAACGACAAGGCTGCCCAACCGCCATCATTTATTTTTATTGATCTCTTCCCGGAGTTTGACCGCTAATTTTCCGGGGTGGTGTCGGCAAAAATATTCGATCTGGCTCGCCGAACGGTGGGCCTTGAAATATGTCCAGCCCCCGGCCATAAGCCGCCGCTCATGGACCTCGTGGAGAAGGACGTATCGGATCTCTTTCAGCTGGAGGTCATCGTCGAGCCAGACCTCTCCGGGCGGAATGAATTTATAGACCTTGTCATGCCCGCCCTCGGTGTAATCAATGAAGAATAGGTCGCGCACCATTTCCCCGTCCACGATCCAGACCCTGATCTTCTCCGTGCTGTAGCGCTTGAGGAGCCTCTTGTATATCTTAGGGATATACGCGCATTTATTGGCATGCGGACGGATCCTCTTCTTGAAGTATTCGGTCTTCCGGCGTTCCTTCGTTTCGGCCCGGTCGGCGCGGGCAAGGGCGTCGTCGTAGCCCATGCCTTTGGACATCAGAAGGTGTTCGAGGAGCATGTGGTCGATAAAATATTTCTCCTCGCCAGGCGTCCGCTCTTTGTCGATCCAGAATTCGTTCTTGGGGATGAAGCGGAACCGGAAATGCTGGCCGAAGTTGGTGAACTCCTCGCTCAGGAAATCACGGACGTATTCCCCGTCCACGAGATAAATGTTGATTTTTAAAACCGCGTCGATCTTTTTAATATAAGGTTTCTTCATGACGGCAATTCTATTTTAGCACGAACCCATCGACAAGCATAAGAGGGGGACCACGTCTATCGATGAGGTTGATCTTTATTTGGTTCCCAGCGATTTCATGTGCTCCTTAAGCAGCCGGCACGCGATATCGATCACGGCCGGCATCGCCTCGTTCCCGGCCAAATCCGTTTCTCTTACCGGCTCGGCGAAGGAGATGTGGACATGGGTCTTATCGCCGCTCGGAAAGGCCATCTGCCGGCTGATCTGTAGAAATTCGGCCAGCTTCTGCCGTTTGGCGGCGGTTTTCCGGATCTTTATAATAGGGCTGAAGACAAACTTCGGCATCAGCGCACCGCTCACGATCGTCACTTGCAGCCGGCAATCCGGGACTGCGCGCAGCAT
>JALHVH010000026.1 GCA_022867105.1 Candidatus Aminicenantota bacterium | reverse complement strand
TCGAAGTCGATGCCCATGCCGAGCCAGGGAACGCTCAGCTCCAGGTTCTTCACGAAGAAGAAGACGAACCCGTAGGCGAGCAGGACGGCCGCGCCGGCGGTCGCCAGGACCTCGCGGACGAGCTTGACGCGCGAAGGGAGGGCCAGGAAGAACGCCGCCAGCAGGGCGGGCAGGAGAATGGGCAGATAAAGCAGGTTGGGTGTCATTTGAGCCACCAGCTGATGTTGGATGTCGCGACGTTGATGAGCTTCATGGGATAGGAGACCAGGAGGCCGGCCGCCAAGGACAGGAAGGACAGGACGGCCACGACGGCGACCATGGACCTCGTCCTCTCAGGCGCCGGTTCCTTGAGGTCTCCCAGGAAGACCTGAGTGAAGACCTTAAAAAGGTAGAACATGGTCAGGACGGCCGTGAACAGGGCCGTGGCCGCGAGCCATATCCGGCCGGCATTCAGGGTCCCCATGATGACCAGGAACTTGGAGAAGAAGCCGCCGAAGGGCGGGATGCCGATGACGGAAAAGGCGCAGACGAGGAACGAAACCGCCGTCACGGGCATGGTCTTGATCAGGCCGCCCATCTCCCGGATGTCACTCTTGTGCGTGGCGTGGATGACGATGCCGGCGCAGAGGAAGAGACCGGCCTTGGCCAGCCCGTGCATCAGGATGAAGAGGAGAGAGCCCGAGATGCCGGCCTGATTGGCCATGCTGAAGCCGAGGAAGATATAACCGATCTGGCTGACCGTGGAGTAGGCCAGGACCCGCTTGAAGTCGGTCTCGACGGTCGCTGCCCCGGCCGCGATCAGGCTGGAGACGACGACGACGACGGGGATGATCTGCTGCCAGACGTCCGGGATCTGGAAGGCGTAAAGAAAGAGACGCGCGTAGGCGTAGACGCCGATCTTGACAAGGACGGCGGCGTGGAGCAGGGCCGTGACGGTGGTCGGCGCGACGCCGGCGTCGGGGAGCCAGGTGTGGAGTGGGACCGTGGCCGACTTGGAGAACATGCCGAAGAGGATGAGGAGAACCGCGCTCCCGGAGATGAGCGTCCCGCGCATCGCCGTGAGGTCGAAGGACCCCGTCTGGTTGTAGATCAGGATGAAGCCCAGAAGCATGACCACGGCGCCGAAGAAGGTGACGAGAAAGGCCTTGTCGGCTCTGCGGACGTGTTCTTTGACCCGGAAGAAGCCGATGAGCCGCCAGCAGCAGATGGCGATGATCTCCCAGAAGAGGTACATGAAGATCATGTTGCCCGAATACACCAGCCCCATCATGGACCCGATGAAGAGCACGACCATCAGGTAGTATTCGTTCTGGTTCTCCTCGCCGCGGATGTAGCCCAGGGAATAGACGATGATGAGGAAACCGATCGACGAGGACACGATGGACATGAAGATCGACAGGGGGTCGATGGTAAGGATGAAGTCCAGTCCCATGACGAGGTCCCGCCTGAAGACAAGCTCGCCCCCGCCCACGGCGAACGGGATGAGGGTCATGGGAAGCACGACCGTGACCGCCCCGAGCAGGACGGACCACAGGGAACGGAAGGTCTTGGAGACCAGGCTTGCCAGGGGTATCGTCAGTGAACCCAGGATCGGGACAAGAACCGTTAGGAGGGTGATGGTCTCGATTTTCATGAGACACGTAATATATTGGCCCACCCCCGCAAAGTCAAGAATTTCTTCAGCCCCGTCCTCAGACTTTTCTCATCATTTTCACGGGGATTTCCACAGGGAAGGGAGAGCGGGGGAATTTTCGTTGATTTTTCCCTCATATTATAGGATATATAGTCTATCTTTGGAAAAAAAGGAAAGCGATATGACCCTGGAAATTCGCGAAGTCAAGGACAAGAAAGACCTTCGGACATTCATCTACCTTCCTGAAAAGGTCCATGCGGACCATCCGAAATGGGTTCCCCCGATCTACGTGGACGACTGGAATTATTTTAAAAAGGACAAGAACAAGGCGTTCGGTTATTGCGACACGCTGCTTCTTCTCGCCTTCCGGGGACCGGAATGCGTCGGCCGGGTCATGGGGATCATCAACGCCCGCTACAACGAGCACCGGAACGAGAAGACGGCCCGTTTCGGTTTCCTGGAGACTCGGAAAGACGCGGAGATCGTCCACGTCCTTCTCGGCCGGATCGAGGACTGGGCGCGGGCCAAGGGGATGACCCGGGTCGTCGGCCCTTACGGCTTTTCGGACCAGGACCCCGAGGGCTTCATGATCGAGGGCTTCGAGCACGGGGTGACCATCGCCAGCTATTACAATTTCGAATGGATGCCGAAAC
>JALHVH010000025.1 GCA_022867105.1 Candidatus Aminicenantota bacterium | reverse complement strand
CATGAAGAACCTTTTCGCCAAGATCGGCCTGCTCCTCATGAAGAGGAACCTCAGGAAGATCTACAAGAAGGTCGATTACTCGGAATACGGCGGGGCCCACCTCCTGGGCCTGAACGGCGTCTGCATCATCGGCCACGGCCGTTCCAACGTCCGGGCCGTCAAGAACGCCGTGCGGATGAGCCGGGAATTCGTCATGAAGCATATCCAGGACAGGATCCAGACCGAGATGGTCCGGTTCGAGCACGCGTTCCGGGGGGTGAACGGATAATGCTCTTCGAAGGCCGGGTCTCCATCGTCACGGGCGCCTCCCAGGGGATCGGAGAGACGATTGCCGGGGAACTCGCCCGGGAAGGGGCCCGGGTCGTCCTGGTAGACATCCAGAAGGACAAGCTCGAGGCGGTTGCCGAGCGAATCCGAGAGTCCGGCGGGAAGGCTGTCTGCCATGAAGCCGACGTCGCCCGCCTGGAGGACGCGACCCGCGTCGTCGAGGCCGTCCTCCGCGACTTCGGGAGGATCGACCATCTCGTCAACAACGCGGGCATCACCCGCGACAACCTCCTCCTCCGGATGAAGGAAGAGGAGTGGGACGCCGTCATCGGCGTCAACCTCAAAGGCTGCTGGAATTTCTCCAAAGCCGTCATCAAGTCCATGGTCACCGGCCGCTACGGCCGGATCGTCAACATCGCCTCCGTCGTCGGCCTCGTCGGCAACCCCGGCCAGGCCAACTACGCCGCCTCCAAGGCGGGCGTCATGGGCTTTTCCAGGGCCGTGGCGCGGGAGGTCGCGTCCCGGGGGATCACCGTCAACTGCGTCGCCCCGGGCTACATCGCCACCGCCATGACGGACAAACTTTCCGAGGAGGTCAAGAAGGCCTTCATGGACAGCATCCCCGTGAAAAGGTTCGGGCTTCCCAACGAGGTCGCTTTTGCGGTAAAATTCCTGCTCTCGGAGGAAGCCGCCTACATCACGGGCCAGGTGATCAACGTCAATGGCGGCATGTATATGTAATTCTTATAAGAGGAGGAAACGATGGAAAGAGACGAGCTGTTCAAGAAAATCAGAGCGATTGTCGCGGACAAGCTGAGCATCGGCGAAGATCAGGTGACCGAGGGCGCGTCCTTCATCGACGACCTGGGAGCGGATTCCCTGGATACGGTCGAGCTCGTCATGGCCCTGGAGGACGAATTCGGCCTGGACATCCCCGACGAAGAAGCGGAAAAGCTCACCACCGTGGGCAAAGCCATGGACTACATCGTGGGGCACGTCTCGAAATAATCCCCTGTTTCCCTCCCGAATGATCGTTCAACCACCGAACAGGTCCGGAAATTCCGGCCGGCGGGTCGTGATCACCGGGATCGGCCTCGTCACCCCGCTGGGGATCGGCACCCAAAAGAACTGGGAGGCCCTCCTCGGCGGAGAGAACGGCATCGGCCCGGTCACCCGCTTCGATATCTCGCGGTTCGCGACAAGGTTCGCCGGCGAGATCAAGGGTTTCGACCCTCTTCCTTTCATCGAGAAAAAGGAGGTCCGCAAAATGGACCTCTTCATCCAATATGCGGTCGTTGCGGCGCAACTGGCCGTCGAGGATTCGGGCATCGCCCCGGCCGCGCTCGAAGGGGACCGGACCGGCGTCTGCGTCGGCTCGGGCATCGGCGGGATCGGGTCCCTCGAGGAAACGCACAAGGTCCTGCTTGAAAAAGGGCCGGACCGGGTCTCGCCGTTCTTTCTCATCCAGACCATCATCAATGAGGCGGCCGGCCAGATCTCCATCAAATACCAGGCCAAGGGGCCGAACACGGCCACGGTCACGGCCTGCAGCACCGGGACGCATGCCATCGGCGACTCGTTCCGGATGATCGCCCGCGGGGAAGCCGACATCATGTTCGCCGGCGGGGCGGAATCCCCGATCACGCCCCTGGGCATGGCCGGATTCTGCGCCCTGAAGGCCCTGTCCGAGCGGAACGACGAGCCGGCGAAGGCCTCGCGTCCGTTCGACGCCCGGCGCGACGGCTTCGTCATGGGCGAAGGGGCGGGCATCGTCATCCTCGAGGACTTGGAACATGCGCTGGCCCGGGGGGCTCGGATCTACGCCGAGGTGGCCGGCTACGGGATGACGAGCGACGCCTACCACGTCACCGCGCCCGCCCCGGACGGGGACGGCGCCGCCAGGGTCATGCTCCGGGCCCTGGCCGACGCGGGCGCCCGTCCCGAGGACGTCGGCTACATCAACGCCCACGGGACGTCGACACCCTTCAACGACAAGACGGAGACCCTGGCGATCAAGAAGGTCTTCGGTGAGCACGCCCTGAAGATCGGCGTCAGTTCCACGAAATCGATGATGGGACACCTCCTTGGAGCGGCCGGCGGGGTCGAAGCCGGCATCACGGCCCTCTGCCTCAAGCATCAGATCATGACGCCGACCATCAATTACGAGTTCCCGGACCCGGATTGCGACCTGGATTACGTCCCGAACGCGGCCCGGCCCGCCGAGATCGTCTGCGCCCTGAGCAATTCGTTCGGCTTCGGGGGGACGAACGGGGCGCTCCTTTTCCGGCGTTTCGATGGGTGAGGGATTCTCCATGAATATTCATGTTTTCGTCAAACGCGTTCCCGACACGGAATCGAAGGTCCGGATTGACCATGGGACGAGGTCGGTCATCGAAGAGGGACTCAATTTCGTCATCAGCCCCTTTGATGAGTTCGCCGTCGAGGAGGCCCTCCGCCTCCGCGAGGCCAACGGCGGGACGGTCCGGGTCATCTCGGTGGGCCGGGAAGAAT
>JALHVH010000219.1 GCA_022867105.1 Candidatus Aminicenantota bacterium | reverse complement strand
CCTGGTGAAATGCCAAGCCGCCAGAGCGTAGAGCCTGACGGCTTGATAGACCTCCGCTAGAAGGATGCTTTCTTCGGGAGAATGAGCGTATTCAAGCCCCCCCGGGCCCCAGACGATGGACGGGATGTGCCCTTCCCGGGAGATGAGCGAGGCGTCCGTCCAAGCGGGAAAAACGGTCAGGGGCCGGGAGGAATGACCGAGCTCGGCGAGGCCCGCTTCCGCGGCCCGGACAAGGGAGTGCTCCGGGGGAATGGTCATCGGGCCGTGGACCATAGTGGCCATCCCGCCGGGCATCCGGGACATTTCAGTCTTGAGACCGGGACGAGCTTCGCGGACACGGCGCAGGAGGCCTTCCAGGTCTTCAAAGACCATTTCGATCGTCTCCGTCGTCACCCAACGCCGATCGAGCCTGATCCGGCAATGGGCGGCGACCGTGCTCGGCTGATCTCCCCCGGTGATGGTCCCCATGTTGATGACCGGGGGACCGAGCACGGGGTCGCGTCTTCGGGCCAGGGCCGGGACGAGTTCGTTTTCCACGAGATGGACGAAATGGGCAGCCGCCGAGATGGCGTTAAGACCCGCCTCCGGCGTTCCGCCGTGGGCGGCCCTGCCCTGGAAGTCGATCTGCAGCCACTCCAAACCCCTGTGGCCGATGGAGATCTTGTTGCCGGTCGGTTCGCCGATGACGGCCCCGTCGGCCTTGAAGCCTCCAAGAATGAGTTTCTCGGCGCCGAGGCTTTCCATTTCTTCGTCGATCACGGCGGCCAGGGTGACCCGGCCCGAGGCGGGCTCCCCGGCGTTCTTCAGGGCCACCAAGGCCCCGGCCATGGCGGCTAAGGCGCCTTTCATGTCCACGGCGCCCCTCCCGTGGAGCCGGCCGTCTTTTTCGACGGCGGCAAACGCGTCCCCCGCGTTCTCTACGTTGGGTGGGACAGTGTCCATGTGGCCGCAAAAGAGAAGGTGCGGACCGGGCCGTTTCCCCCCTACCGAAGCCAAAAGGTTCGGCCTCCCCTCGCGGACTTCCTGATACACCGGCTCGATGCCGCGGGCCTGAAGAAAACCACTGATCTCCCGGGCGACGGCCTCCTCCTGGCGCGGCACTCCGGGATAGGAAGGCGTCCGGATGAGCCGGACGAGGAGGTCCCGGATATCCCCGTCGGGCGGAAAATGAGGACGGAGGGTGTTCAAGGCTTGGGTCATGGTGTGAGTTTACCTTTCTTGTAAAGATGGCTCCGGCTTTGCCTTTCCAGGCCGGCCGGGGCGATGCTGATCCGGCCGCCGCGGAGCAGGGCTCCCACGCCTTCCCGGTTTTCCAGGCCGGGGAATTCCCGGCGCAGCTCGTCTTCGTCTGGGCAGCCCCCCTCGGACGGTTCGGGCTCGGTGTAGACGGAGATGACCCCTTCATAATTCCGGAGGACGACCCGGCGGTCGTTCCTGGAGATCAGATAGGTGGGCATCACGGGCGTCTTGCCCCCTCCGCCCGGGGCGTCCACGACGAAGGTCGGGACGCAGAAACCGGTCGTGT
>JALHVH010000218.1 GCA_022867105.1 Candidatus Aminicenantota bacterium | reverse complement strand
GCGGGTCTTAGTGGCTAAAAAAACCTCTTTCCGCCGAGTCTTCATGACTTCGCCGATATAGGTTTGGCTGATCCCTTGGCCGTAGCGCGCTGTGTCGATATAGTTCACGCCGAGGTCGATAGCCCGGTTAATGATGGCTATAGCTTCGTCATGGGTTCCCGGTTTTTCGAGAGTGGCCTGGCCGCCGAGGCTGAAAAGCCGGACACGATGGCCTGTCCGGCCGAGGATACGCTCGGGCATCGGTGATCGAGCCCCCGACGAGGGCTGGCCTGCCAGAAGAAGGCCCATGGTGCCCGTCGCTCCGGCCTTCAAAAAATCCCTTCGAGTCAAATTCGTCATGCCCGGACTCCTTGCTCATTGGATTCGTGTGGATGACTTCCCCAGCTATTGTATCCGAATCTGCGACGCCGAGTCACCCACACTGTCCGAAGTATAGGCACACCCGTAGCTATAATTCAATATTTTTTTGCTTGGACTTGAATCCGCCGAGGCGATTGGACGACCGATTGGAGTTGACTTTTGGGTTGTACGCGGCTAACCTTCTTTTCATATCCTTTTCTCAAAGGAGGAGGCATAGGGTCCTTGGCATCAACCTCTTTCGCCGAGCTTCGAAGACGGGGCGTTGTCTGCGGCGACTTCGCCAAAAGCGAGAGGGAGGTAGATTTCGTGACCAGCACGAAACCGGTCCGCTGCGTCCTGCTCTGGAAGTTTCTTCTGGACGCGGACGCGTATCTTGCGCGATAGGAATCGGGCCAACTGTGAGTGCGCTGAAAAGTTACGACGTCGCTGTCGTGGGAGGGGGAGCGGCTGGACTGGTCGCGGCGATCAGCGCCGGGCGGAAGGGACGCTCCGTGGTCATCTGCGACAGAATGCCGCGGCTCGGAAAGAAGCTTCTCATTACCGGAGGCGGCCGGTGCAACCTGCTTAATGAAGATCTCGCGCCGGAGGCGTTCACGACCACGAGCCGGGAACTCGTGGCCTCGGTTCTTGGACGGTTTGGAAGAGAGGCGATCCGGGGCTTCTTCAAGGACCTGGGATTGGAGATGGTTTCCGAAGGCGCCCGCGTCTTTCCGGCCGCCAATCAAGCTTCTTCTGTCCTGAAGGTCCTCGAACTCGAGGTCTTGAGGCTCGGCGTCGCCGTCGAAGTGGGCTTCGAGGTCTTAAGGGTCGAGCGGGTGGGCGCGTCGTTCATCCTCGGCGCGTCGGAGGGACGGAAGATCGAGGCTCGCTCGGTCATCGTGGCCGGCGGGGGAAAGTCCTATCCCGCACTCGGATCGAACGGAAGCGCTTACGGGCTCGCGGAGGGATTCGGACACCGAATCGTTCTCCCTGTGCCGAGCGCCGTTCCGGTCCTTGTGAAGGACAAGATGTGTCACGTCCTCCAGGGTCAAAAAGTCAGGGCCCGGGCGACTTCCGAAATCGGCGGCAGCGCCGTCCAATCGGCCGAAGGCGAGGTCCTTTTCACCCAGTACGGACTCTCCGGGACGGCCGTTCTGGACGTGAGCGAGAGCCTTTCGATCGCGCTCAACAGGGATGGGAAGACGAACGCGGCGATCGTCCTGGACCTCGTGCCGTTCATGATGAAAGAAGAACTGGCGGCGGAATTTTCAAAACGCATGAACACCGGCCGGGCCGATGGAGACCTTGCCGCCGGCATCCTGCCCGAAAAGTTCGGACCGGTCGTCCGCGAGCTCGTTTCCAAGGGGAGCCGGGAGCCCGGCGCCGCGGCGCACGCCCTGGCCTCAGCCCTCAAGGAGAAACGTTTTTCCGTTCAGGGGACGCGCGGCTGGAACGAGGCCGAGTTCACCTGCGGCGGGGTGGATGCCCGCGAGGTCGATCCCCGGACGCTTGAATCCAAGCTTCGGAAAGGATT
>JALHVH010000217.1 GCA_022867105.1 Candidatus Aminicenantota bacterium | reverse complement strand
GATCGTCCTCGTCAACCTCCTGAACCTGGAAGATTATCTCAAGGGTGTCGTCCCCGGGGAGCTCTCTCCCGACCAATTCGGAGAGATCGAGGCGCTCAAGGCCCAGGCCGTGGCCGCGCGGACCTACGCGTTCAAGAACATGGGCCAATACAGGGCGCTGGGCTATGACCTGAGCGACACGCCTTCTTCGCAGGTTTATGGAGGTTTGGACGCTGAAAGGCCCTTGAGCACCCGGGCGGTCGACGAGACCAGGGGGGAGGTAGCCCGATATCGGGGAGAGCTGATCAATGCCCTCTACATGAGCACTTGCGGCGGGATGACGGAGGATGTCGAGAACGTCTTTTCCGGAAATCCCGTGGCTTACTTGAAGAGCACGGAATGCAGTTATGAGAAACGGCCGGAATGGCATATCAAAGGCCCTCAGTCCCTCGCTCCCATCTTGGCGGCAGGACGGGACATTTCTCCCGACCTGGCCGAGCTCATCAGCCTGCAGGTCCTCCCGTTCAGGACCGATCCGGCCTTCTTCAACGAACCCTGTCCTTTCGATGAGGCCGTCGCCGCGATCCGGCAGGCCCTCCGGGTGGCGGGCCAGGCCGATGACGGCTTTTCTCCCCAGCCCTCGGAGCTCGATTTCCCGTGCCTGGCCCGGCTTCTCGTCTCGGCCTTCGGATGGCAGGGGCATGTCGAAAACCTTCTTCTGCCGAGCGAGGTCAACTTCATCTTGAAGGACGTTGCGGGAGTCCCGGCCCGGGACAGGAACAACCTGGCCTATTGCCTCCAGATGGGGATCTTCCCGTTCCTGGAGGCAGGCCCGCAAAGCGCTGGACGCGCCGTCACGAGGGCCGAAGCGGCCTTCGCCCTCTCGAGGGTCCTGTCCGGATACGGAGACCCCTATCACAAGGGTGTTTTCAGGGAGTCTACGGCCGGGACGATCGAGGTCGAAGAGAATGCCCAGCGCAAGATTCTGAGGCCGTCTCAACAGATGTTCCTCGTTAGAAATCTGGACGGCTCGCGTTCCTTCGCCGGCCGGCTCACCCTCATCGGAGGCGAAAGGCTGCGTTGGCTGGAGAGGGAGGGAGAATTGCCGTTTCTCGAAGTCTCGTTCCCCGCCAACACCAACGTCATGGACCGCTCTTCGCGGTTCAACCGCTGGCAGGTCCGGAAATCGCGGGAAGAGCTTGAGGCGGTCATTAACCAACATTACCCGATCGGGAGTCTCATCGATATCGCCGTCCGAAAGCGGGGGCCTTCCCATAGGGTCCTGGAGCTTCTCATGACCGGGACCGAGCGCCAGACCGTCGCCAGAGGCCTGAGGATACGCACGGCCCTGGGCCTCCGGGACATCCTTTTCGAAGTGGACAGGGAATACGATGCGGAGGGGCGCGTGACGCATTTCGTCATTTCGGGAAGGGGATGGGGGCATGGCGTGGGTCTGTGCCAGGTTGGGGCCTACGGCATGGCCCAAGCCGGCGCAAAATACCAGGATATCTTGAAAAAGTACTATCGCGGCGTCCGTATCGACAAGATCTTTTAGCACCCTTAAGCTGTTGACGCAACCCTTGCGAGGAGTAAAATAGAGGGCTGTATTCGACGAGCCGGCGGATAAGGGCTTACGCTCGACAAAGTATTTCTTGAGATCCTCCCGGAACGGCTGGATGGTAAACATAGGAGAAAAGCGGAAAAATGAAGTCTGGAAGAACGATACCCGGAGCCCTCTTATTTGTCTTGTGCCTTCCCCTTCTCTCCGGGGCCCAGGCGTTGAAGGCCGTCCGGGTCGCGCAGGCCCCCAAGATCGACGGGGACCTGTCCGATGAGGTCTGGAAATCCGCCGAGCCGTTCACCGGCTTCCGAATGGTCGAGCCCAGGCCCAACCAGGAGCCCACGGAGAGGACCGAGCTGCGGGTTCTCTACGACGAATCCTGCCTTTATTTCGGCGTTCGCTGCTATGACAGCGAGCCTTCCAGGATCGCCGCCAATTCCATGGCTCATGACGGAAGCGACGAGCATTCAGAGAACGATGATATCATCCGGATCCTCCTCGACCCATTCCAGGACAAGCGCAACGCCTACATCTTCTTCGTCAATCCCCGCGGCGCGCGAAGCGAAGGGTTGGCGTCCGGCGAGCATTACAGTCTCAATTGGGACGGGATCTGGGAAGCGAAGGCCAGGATCGTGGCTAACGGCTGGAGCGCAGAACTCCAAATCCCGTTCAAGACGATCTCCTTCAAACCGGGGTTGATGGCCTGGGGGATCAACGTCGAGCGCTATATCCCCCGTAAGCTAGAGACGATCCGGCTATCGGGGACCAACCGGGATAACTTTTTCTACAACCCGGTTGAAGCGGCTGCTTTGGAGGGCATCCGGGACGTCAAACAGGGAAAGGGGTTTACGTTCCGCCCCTACGGGATGGCCAGTGTCCTGAAGGACCATATCATGGGGGAAGGGTATGACGCGAAGCTCGACGGCGGCTTTGATATTTACAAGAATTTTACCCCGAACCTGGTCGGTGCTTTTTCCTACAACACGGACTTCGCGGAGACCGAGGTCGACGATCGTCAGATCAACCTGACACGCTTCGCCCTTCTCTTTCCGGAGAAGAGGATGTTCTTCCTCGAGGGATCGGACATCTTCAACTTCGCTTCGAGCGAAAGCTTCACTCCGTTCTTCAGCCGCAGGATAGGTCTCATCAACGGCCGGCAGGCTCCGATCACCTTTGGCGCCAAGGTCTATGGCAAGATCGGCGACACGAACATGGCCGTTCTGGACGTCCGGACCGACAGATTCGGAGAGTTCGCCGGAAGAAACTTCTTCGCGGCCCGCATGTCTCAGAACATTTTGGAGGAGAGCAAGATCGGCTGGATCTTCACCAACGGCAGCCCGACCGGCGAGAAGAATTCTCTGGCCGGAGCAGACTTCACCTTTCAAACCTCGCGTTTTTCCGGCAATCGGAATTTCTCGGCCTCCGGCTGGTATGCCTATAACTGGAACGAACGGAAACAAGGCCGTCACCAAGGGTATGGATTCAGACTCGATTACCCCAACGATCTCTGGGATATTGGAACCTCATATGCCTACTACGGAGATTCTTTGGACCCCGGGCTCGGTTTTCTGCCCCGGAACGGGATCCAAACCGCGTACGGCCAGATCTCCTTTCGGCCGAGACCGGAAAAAGGTCTTCTGGGCCGGATCGTCCGCCAGTTCTTCTTCGAGTTCAGCGGGGATTATTACTGGGACCTTGCCGGGAGCCTCGAGACGCGCAAGCTGTTCATGGCTCCCTTGAACCTGGAGACGCAAGGCGGTGAGCACATCGAGTTCAACATCAACCCCAACCGGGACGTCCTGCCCTATGATTTTGAGATATCCAATGGCGTCGTCCTGCCCGCCGGGCCCTATGACTTCACCAACTACAACATAGAATTCAGCACGGCCGGCTTCCGTCCCGTGGTCGCCGATCTGGGCTGGCGTTTCGGCGGGTTCTATTCGGGTCACTATGACGACGCCGAGGTCGGGCTGGGCCTGAAATACAAGGGTTACGCGACCATTTCCCTGAACGCCAATTTTGTCCGGGGCAGGCTGCCGCAGGGGAACTTCAATGAGAATGTCTACCAGATCAAAGCCGACCTGTTCCTTTCGCCCGACCTCGGCCTCATGAACTATATCCAGTATGACAACGTTTCCCGTGAGCTTGGCTGGAGCACGCGGATCCGCTGGCGGATCTCTCCGGGAAACGAGATATTCATCGTCTATAACAAGAATTGGGAAAAGCGCTGGGATCCTGCGTGCCGGTTCTTCCCGCTCGAGGAACGCGGCGTGCTGAAGGTCTCGTTCTCGATCAGGCCTTAACGCGGTCGGCAAATCCCTCGTCCTTATCTTTTTCAAAGAGGGAACTCAACCCGCCCGCTTTTCCAAATTGGCAAACATAACCTCCCCTTTTTCCCACCGGGGAGG
>JALHVH010000216.1 GCA_022867105.1 Candidatus Aminicenantota bacterium | reverse complement strand
TCTCTCAGGAGACGGACGCGGCCGTCATCGTCGTCTCTGAGGAGTCGGGCAGCGTCTCGCTCGCGTGCAGGGGGATCCTGCAAAAGGTCGAGGACAAGGACCTGCTCAAGAAACAACTCGTTGATTATCTGAGGAAAAGGTAATGAGATTTTTCAGGGACCTCTTTACGCGGAACAGGGGGCCGAAGCTCTTCTCCTTCCTCCTGGCCCTGCTGATCTGGCTCATCCTCATCCCGGAGGAAAAGACCTATTCCGATAAGACCATGACGGTGCCGCTCGAGACGAGGAACGTGCCCCCGGACATGGAGCTTGTCGAAAAGCCCGCGGCCGCGATCGAGGTCACGGTCCGCGCCCGGAACCGCCTGCTCAACGAACTTTCTTCCTCCGGCGTCTCCGCCCGGCTCGACCTGGAACGGGCGTCCGTCTATCAGGACATCTATCCCTTGAACAGATCCATGATCACGGTTCCGCCGGGGGCCGAGGTCGTCGGCATCTCCCCGAACATGGTCCGCCTGAAGCTCGAAAAGACGAAGCTGATGGACCTCGAGATCGCCCCCATGATCGTGGGCAAGGTCAAAGAAGGCCTGCGGATCGCACGGATCGAGGTCACCCCGCCCCGCGTTCCGGTCAAGGGGCCGGAGAGCAAGATCCGGACCAAGGACAAGGTTTCGACGAGTCCGGTGGACGTCTCCAATCTCACCCAATCCACGACCGTGGAGGCCGATATCATCCTGCCCAGGGCCGATCTCAGGCTGGCGACGACCCTGACCAAGGTCCGGATCGAGATCATCCTGGAGGAGAACGCCAAGGCCCCGAACGGCAAGAACTCCGGGAAGGGCTAAGGCCCCCGGCCGCCCTTTCCATGAACACCATGAAAAAGCTTTTCGGAACGGATGGGATCAGGGCCGTCGCCGGCGAGTTCCCCCTGGACCCGCCGACGATCCGCGTCCTGGGCAGGTCCCTCGCCGCCCTCCTCCGCGAAGAAGGGCTTGAACCCATGATCATCGTCGGTCGGGACACCCGGGAGTCCGGGGCCTGGATGGAGGAAGCGCTCGTCCAAGGATTCAAGGACGCCGGCGGAGAAGCGGTTTCGGCCGGAGTGATCCCCACGTCGGCGATCTCGTTCCTGACCAGGAAACACGCGTTCTCGGCCGGGCTCGTCCTGTCGGCCTCGCACAATCCTTATCAGGATAACGGCATCAAGATCTTCTCTTCGGACGGGACCAAGATCCGGGACGCCTGGGAGGCCCGCCTCGAAAAGGCCATCCACCGGGACCGGACGGATTCCGGCCCGAAAAAGACGATCATCCGTCCCGAGCCCGGATATCTCGAGGAATACGCGGATTTCCTGAAGGGCCGGATGCCTGCCTCCCTTGTGCCAGGAAAATTCCGCGTCGTCCTGGACTGCTCGAACGGCGCAAGCTTCATCGTCGCGCCACGGGTGTTCCGGGAACTGGGATTCGAGGTTATTCCCATTCATGACGCGCCGGACGGGAGAAACATCAACCGGGGTTGCGGTTCCCTCCATCCCGCGGGATTGGCAAAAAAAGTCATTGCGGAGCGGGCCGTCCTGGGCATCGCGTATGACGGGGATGCGGACCGGGCGGTCTGGGTGGACGAAAAGGGACGGGTCCTTAACGGCGACCACACGCTTTATATCCAAGCCCTGTTCATGAAGGAAAAACGGCGGCTGCGCTCGGCGAAAGTCGTGGCGACATCGATGAGCAACATGGGGCTGGAAAGAGCGCTCCGGGAAGAAGGCTTGGAGCTCGTCCGGACCCGGGTCGGCGACAAGTACGTGCTCGAGGAGATGTCGCGGACCGGCGCCAATCTCGGCGGGGAGCAGTCGGGGCACACGATCTTCCTGGACGACTGCCCGACGGGAGACGGCATCCTGACATCGCTTAAGATGGCGGAGGTCCTGCTGGAGCGCGGGAGGCCCCTTTCCGAGCTGGCCGCCGGCTGCGGAGAATATCCTCAGGTCCTGGTCAGCGTCAGGGTCGTCCGGAAGGCCGATTTCGGAGAGTTCCCGGAGATCGCCCGGACGGCGGAGGGCATACGGGCCGCGCTCGGGGAGGACGGCCGCCTCGATCTCCGCTACTCGGGGACCGAACCCATGGCGAGGATCATGATCGAGGGACGGGACAGGCAGGAAATCGAAACGCACGCCGGACGCCTCGCGGATGTGATCGGGAAATTTCTTGGGAAATGAGCAGGAGGCCGCAATGAGACTCGCCGTCAACATCGACCACTTCGCGACACTGAGGGAAGCCAGGAAGAGCGCGGAGCCCGAACCTGTCCTGGCGGCGCTCATCGCCGAACAGGCGGGGGCCGAGGGCATCGTCTGCCACCTGAGGAGAGACCGGCGGCACATCAAGGAACGGGACCTTCTCCTCCTGCGGGAAGCCGTTAAGACCAAGCTCAATCTGGAGATGGCCGCCACGGCCGAGATGCAGAAGATCGCCCTCAAGGTCAAGCCGGATGTCGTCTCTCTCGTCCCGGAGCGGCCCGAAGAGCTGACGACCGAAGGCGGCTTGAACGTCGCCGCCGACCGTGTCCACCTGGGACCTTTCGTGAGGAGGCTCCAGAAGGCCGGGATCAGGGTCAGCATCTTCATCGACCCCGACATCGGACAGATCCGGACCGCCGGCGAGCTCGGCGTCGACCTCATCGAGATCAACACAGGCAAGTACGCCGACCTCAAGCCCGGGATCGCCCGTGATGAAGCCCTCGCCCAGGTGATGGAAGCCGCGGAGTTCGGCCTGGGGCTCGGCCTGGAGGTCCACGCCGGTCATGGGTTGAATTACCACAACGTTCTGCCGATCGTCGCCATCCCGCAGATCTCGGAGCTCAGCATCGGTTTCTCCATCGTCGCCCGGGCCGCCATAGGGGGCCTCGACAACGCGGTCAGGGAGATGAGGGCCCTCCTCGAAAAGAGGTGAAACACATGGATATCCGGGTCGACCTCGAGCGGCTCAGAGCGGACATCGAAGCTCTCGGTCGCTTTGGGCCGGACCCGAAAGGGGGCATCAGCCGGCCGTCCTTCAGCCGGGCCGATGTCGAGGCCCGGGAGTGGCTCAAAGGGAGGATCCGGGACGCAGGATTGGCCATACGGCAGGACGGGGCGGGCAACATCTTCGGCCGCCTCGGGAGCCCCGGGAAGACCGTCATGGCCGGCTCCCACATCGATACCGTGATCAACGGCGGGAAGTACGACGGCTCGGTGGGCGTCCTGGCGGCGCTCGAGGGCCTGAGGCGGATCAGGGAAGAAAGGGTCGTTCTCACGAAATCCCTGGAAGTCGCATCGTTCACCGACGAAGAAGGGAACCTCGTCGGGGATTTCCTGGGAAGCCGCGCCTTCATGGGACTTCTCAGCGAGGACGAGGTCCGGCACGGCAGGACGCAATTCGGACCGCTCCTGGCCGATGTCCTCAAGGGGACGGAGTTCACGATCGACGGCATCCTCGAAGCCCACAAGCTGAAGCCGGAGCTCGAGGCCTACCTGGAGCTCCACATCGAGCAGGGCCCCATCCTCGAAACCGAAGAAGTGCCCATCGGGCTCGTCGAGGCCATCGCCGGCAAGCGGTACCTTTGGTGCTCGTTCACAGGGAACGCCGCCCACGCGGGCACGACCCCGCTCGAGCTCCGGCAGGACGCCTTCCTGGGGCTGGCCGATTTCGCCCTGAAGGCCACCCGGCACGTGGCCGCAGCCCACTACGGGAGCATGGTGACCATCGGCAAGGTGGCGGTCCACCCGGGGGCGTTCAGCGTCATTCCGGGACGGGCGGAATTCTCGCTCGATTTCCGGAGCACTTCCGGGGAGACCCTCCACGACCTGGATAAAGAGCTGTCGGACATCGCCCGGGATGTCGCCTCGACCCGGGGCTTGAGCTTCGCCTCAAAGCTCGTGGACGTGACGGAACCCGTGAAGGTCCCCGAGAGGCTGTTGAAGCTCATGGAACAGGAATGCGGGACGCTCGGCTATCCATTTCTACGGCTTCCGAGCGGGGCCGGACACGACGCCCAGATCCTGGCCAGCGGCTGCGATTCAGGAATGATCTTCATCCCCTGCCTGGACGGGACGAGCCACGCGCCCGATGAGGCCATCCGGTGGGAAGATCTGGAGAAGGGCGCCAACCTCCTGCTCAAGACCCTGATCAGGCTCGCGAGTTGAGGGACGCCCAAAATTGCCGATTCGCGGGACGCCATCCGCGGGCGTTTTCCGGTCCTTCGATAGAAAGCCTGGTTTCAGAGGTCGTCGGGGCCCGGCCGTGAGCTTCGGGCCTTCTTTTTATCGGCCTGATGGTGCTTATCCGCGAGCATCTTTTCCTTGGCCCTCTTCGATCTCTTCCTCTTCTGGCGGCGGACCTTGGCGATCCGCTGCTCCACCTCGCTCTTCTTCCCCAGGATGATCCTTTCGATCTTATCGGCAAGGGTCCGCCGGGCGATAAAGCGGTTGAGCGACTGATAGCGCTCTGTCTGGCATTTCACCTCGACCCCGGAGGGGACGTGCTTGAGCCGGACGCACGTCGCAACCTTGTTGACGTTCTGGCCGCCGTGGCCGCCGGAGCGAATGAACGTTTCTTCGATGTCCTTTTCGAAGATGCCGAGGCCCTCCATCCTGAGGCGCAGGGCCTCTTCCTTGTCCGTGGCCACGCTGAAATTCGACATTCGCACGCCTTTTCGATCAAGTCCATTTTCATGGAACGGCCGAAGATTGTCAACACGCCCCAAAATCACCAGCAGAATTCTTTCTTCTCAAACGATGACATCGACTTCTCACGATACCCGGAATTCCTTCTCACACGAAAGAAAATGCTGTATCCTTTATCCATCCAGGTGATTGAGGAAAAGGTTATGAATGCCGAACGAAAGAACGCTCGAGGGATCTTGGTTGCCGCCCTCGCTTTGATGGTCCTGACCGGCCTTCACCCCGCCCAGCAGGGGCCGCAGACCGTCGCGGAAGCGACCGGTTACAAGGCCACGTCGCGCCACGCGGATGTCATGTCGTTTATCCGGGAGGTCCAGCACCTCAGCCCGCTCGTCCGGGTCGAGACCCTGTGCACGAGCCCGGAAGGCCGGGAGGTCCCCCTC
>JALHVH010000215.1 GCA_022867105.1 Candidatus Aminicenantota bacterium | reverse complement strand
GTTATCACATTCCCTATACGCGTCAATAACCGCCCTTTCTCCGGCTTTCCCGGGAACGCTTTGGCCGTGCTCCATGCCCAGGACGCCCTGAAAGCCCTTCTGGTGGAGGTGTTTGAAGATGTTCCTGTAGTTGATCTCACCCGTCCCCGGCTCCTTTCGGCCCGGGTTGTCGCCGATGTGGTAAGCAGCGATCTCCTCCCAGGCGGCGTCGATGTTGGGGATCAGGTTGCCCTCTGTGATCTGCTGATGGTACAAGTCGTTGATGATCTTGCAGGAGGGGCTGGCCACGGCCCGGCAGATCTCGTAGGTCTGGGGGACGCGGGTGAGAAAGAGCCCGGGGTGGTCCCTGGGGTTCAGCGGTTCGATCACGAGGACCAGGCCGGCCGGTTCACAGACCTCCATGCAATACTTGAGGTTCTCGATGACGTTGGCTGTCTGGTATTCCCAGGCAAGGCTTTCGTCGAACCGGCCGGGAACGGCCAACGCCCACTTGGCGTTGACGCGCTTGGCGCACTCGACCCCCTGCCTCATCTTTTTGAGCAGCATGTCGCGGACATCCCAATCCCGCGTGACGAAACTCTTCTGCCCGAAGTCGGCGTAGAGGACGAACGGGCCCAGGGCCATCCCGTTCTTCTCCAACTCCTTGGAGATGGCCTCTTGCACGCGGGCCGGACGCCCCATCAAGCCGTTATCGAACATGGCCCCAAACCCTTCCCCGGCCGCGAACCGGATCTGGGCCAGGGGATCTTCTCCCGCATGAATTTTGAATTGACCGATCGACGGCGCGTATTTAAGTTTGAAGGCAGTTTTGGGATTCGGCACGGGGCCCTGGTCCTGCGCGGGCAGGCGCTCCGGCCCCGCCAGTGCGGCGACGGCCGCGGCCGCGAACCCGGTCCTGACGAAATCCCGACGTTTCACAACGCACCTCCTTCCCGGACGAGATACCTATCCTTATAACAAAGCCGGAAGTTGGGGTCAAACGGGCATCTTGCCTATTTCAGGCGTTCATCTTTTCCAGGCTGGTGACCTTATCCACGATGCCCCGGTAGGCGCGGTTCCAGGTCTGGATCTCTTTGAAGAGGGAAAGAGCCTTGTCGGTCTCCTGGGCATCCTCCGAAAGGATGGCCCTGTCATAGATCAGCGCGAAGTAGGCCTCCGTTCCCTCTTTCGCCATCAGGACGGCCTTGTTCAGCCAGCGCTCGGCCTCCGGATAATCCTTTCTTTGCCTGTAGCACTGACTGATGATGCTGTAGCATTCCATGGCCCGGGCCTTGTCCTTACAGGCCATGGTGAGCTCCTCGATGGCTTCGCTGAACAGGCCCTGTTCCATGAAGGCGATCCCGAGTTGGTAGTGGATCTCGAAGTCCTCGTTCGGGACCTTGCTTTTGAGGCCCTTCTTGAAATCCGAGACGATCACCGACAGCTCCTTCTCGAACTGCGTCGTCGCCCCCTCGGCCTGCTGGACGTGGATCGCCTCGATCATCCGGACCTCTTCCTCGATCCGGTCCTTGAGGTCGAAGTATTTCTTCTCCCCCGACTCCAGAGAGATGAAGGGGATGATGTCCGTCTCCGCAAAGATGTCGGCTGTGCTGATCTTTTCCTCGTCGACGACGTCCCCTGGGAAATGCGACGGGGAAGCCGGCTTTCCCTTCGGCGGAGCTTCCTTCTTCCCTGTTTCGGGAACGGCGCGGAGTCCCTTCTCCCTGGCCTTGGACTCCATGGCCTGGGCCCTCTCCACGCGGATCCGGATCTCCTCTTCGCTCATCTGGCCCCGAATCTCGTCCAACACTCCGATCTTCTGCATGATCAGGGGATCGTCGGAATATTTCATCCTCAGGTTTTCGAGGATCCTGCGGGCGTTGCGGACGAGACCCTGCTGGATATAGAGGTCCGCCTGATCCAGGGACTGCTGGATGGCCTCCCGGTCTTTGCCCGAGACGGCCCAGGAACCATCCGCCCTCTCCTCCTCCGGGAGCCCGAGGTCTTTTCGGAGTGCCGCGTACTCATTGAGGAGGTCCGAATCGTCGGGGCGGATCTTGACCAGCTCGGCGAGCGTCGTCAAAGCCTTGTCCTTCAGACCCTGCCGGCGCATTTCGTCCAGGATGACCCTGTTCACGACCTCCAGCTTGGCGAAGTCCCTGCCGGACCTGTAAATCGCCGAAAGCTTGTCAAGGGACGGGAGATGAGATTTATGGGCCGCCAGGATGAGCCCCAGGAGGCCGATGGCCTTTTCCTCTTTCTGCTTCTTGATGAGGTTATTGACGAGCGGCTCGTAAAGATCGAAGGCCTGGTCCAGATTCTCTTTCTGGATATAGATCCGTCCCAGCTTGATCCTGGCGTTGACGTTCATCGGATGGCCCTTGACGATCAGGGCAAAGGTCTCTTCGGCCCTTGAAAAATCCCCGTCCTCAAACGCGAAGTTCCCGAGAAGGTTGAGGAGCGTCGGGTTCTCAACGTCCTCCTTGAGGGCCTCTTCGATGAGGTCGATGGCCTTCTTCCTCTGGCCCCGACGCTTATAGACTTCGACGAGGCCGAGGAGGGTCCTGGGATGAAAGGCGCTGATGTCCCTGGCTTCGAGGAACCTTTTTTCGGCTTCGTCAATGTTGTCCTGGCCGAGCTTCAGCTCGGCGATATCATCCAGCTGCTCGGCCGCGGCGTCCTTGAACCCCTCCTCTTTGTAGAGCCCCGCCAGGGTCATCTTGGCGTCGATATCGTCCTTCTCCAGCTTGACGACCTTCTCATAGATGTGAATGGCCTCTGAAAACCTCTTGGAGTTCAGAAACTGTTCGGCGGTCTTCAGGTACTCCTTCTTGGCCTCTGCGGCGAACCCCTGGAGGCTGTAAAGTTCAGCCAGTTTGATGGACAGGTCGGGGTCGTCGGGTTTGATCTTGGCGATCTTCTTGAAGACGGCCAGGGCCTGGGAATGCAGCCCCCTCCGCTCATATTCGCCGGCGACGGCCTGAAAAGCCTTGACGGCCTTCTCGTTCTGGCCGAGGCGGACATGCAGGTCGCCGATGATGTTGCTGATCGCGAAATCCTGGGCGTCGTCTTCCAGGAGCTTCTGGTATTCCAAGACCGCTTCCTTGAGCTTGCCGGCCTTGACGTGCTTCTCCGCCGACTCGATGACGCGGATCCTGTCGAATTTTCTGTTCATGCGTTCAGTGACCCCGGGCCTTCAGGTTGAAGCTCCTCCTATGCAAGCTGGTCGGCCCCATCTTCCGGATGGACGCATAATGCCCGACCGTCCCATAACCCTTGTGCCTCGCCAAACCATACCCGCGGCAGGCCGTGTCGAACACATCCATCAGCCCGTCGCGCAACACCTTGGCCACGATGGATGCCGCCGCGATGGAAGCGCTCTTCCGGTCGCCCTGGCGGATGCCCATCTGAGGATAATCTACATCTTTTAATGGGAAACCGTCAACTAGCACCATATCGGGCCTTCGTTTCAGGTTTGCGATCGCCCTTTTCATGGCCAGCTCCGAAGCCCAACGGACGTTCCTGGCGTCGATCTCCGCGTTCGAGGCCGCTCCAACGCCGACGGACAAGGCATCGGCCAGGATGTTTTTCATCAGGCCCATCCTTTTAGTCGGAGAAAGGAGCTTGGAATCGTTTATTTTCTTGGTCCAGGCAGGCCTGAGGGGACCGTAGAACCGGGCGGGAAAAATGAGCGCGACGGCCATCACGGGACCGAAAAGAGCCCCCCGGCCGACCTCGTCCACCCCTGCAATGGCCGTACAGCCTGTCTTCAGGAGCTTTCTCTCGATCCTGAAATCGGCCACTTGGGGAATGGTTCAGGAATGCTTTTCTTCTTTGAGCCGGGCGGCCTTTCCCTTGAGCTCCCTGAGGTAGTAAAGCTTGGCCCTTTTGACCTTGCCCTTACGGACGACCTCGATCTTCTTGATCATCCTGGAGTGGCGGGGGAAGGACCTCTCGACGCCGACGCCGAAAGAGATCTTGCGGACGATGAAGGCTTCCCGGACCCCTTCGCCTTTCTTCCCGATGACGTCGCCGCGAAAGATCTGGATGCGCTCCTTGTCCCCTTCTCTGATGATCACATGGACCTTGACCGTATCGCCGACGTTGAAGGGCTCCAAGTCCTTCTTCAACTGCTTGTCTTCGACCAGATGGACCAGGTTCATGGCTCTTTCCTTTCTTTCCGGATTTCCTCCAGGATCTCGTTTTCCTCTGGAGAGAGTTCTCTATCCAAGAGATCGGGTCTCTTGCCCAATGTCTTTTCCAAGGCCTTCTTCTTCCGCCAGCGTTCGATCTTCGCGTGGTCGCCGGAAAAGAGGACCTGGGGAACCTTCATTCCCCGGAAATCCCGCGGCCGCGTGTAGTGCGGGAAATCCAGCCGGCCCGCCGCGAACGAGTCATGGGCCACCGATTCGGCCTTGCCCACGACGCCGGGAATGAACCTCGAGGCCGCGTCCACGACGACGATGGCCGCCGGCTCTCCCCCGGTGATGACGTAGTCTCCGATGGAGATCTCCTCGTGAACCAGGGTCTCGATGACCCTCTCGTCCACGCCCTCATAGCGGCCGCAGATAAGGACGACCTGAGAGAAACCCGCGATCTCCTCGGCCAGCCGCTGGTCGAGCTTCCTTCCCTGGGGCGAAAGGAGAAACACGCGCGTTTCCGGAGATTCGCGGATATCCTCCACGGCCCGAAAGATGGGCTCCGCCTTGAAGACCATCCCTTCCTGGCCCCCGTACGGCCTGTCGTCGACCTGCCTGTGCCTGTCGAACGTATAATCCCGCAGGTCGTGCACACGGATCTCCATCAGGCCTTTCTCCACGGCCTTCCTGATGACTCCCCCTGAAAACACGCTCCCGAACATTTCAGGGAAGATCGTAATTATATCAAATCTCATTTAAGTCCAAAAGACCGTCCGGAAGGTCGACCAGGATCTCCCTCCGCCGAGTGTCCACATCGATGCAGATCGCCCTCGTGAAGGGGATGAGGACCTCGCGGCCGCTCCTCTCGACGACCAGGAGGGTCCGGTCCCCGGCGGGGAGCAGGCTTTTCACCGTCCCCACGCTATCCCCGTCCTTCGTCACGACGGCGCTCCCGATGATCTGGAAGTGGTAATAATGGCCGTCTTCCAGAGGGCCGAAGCCCTCTTCCGGGATATAAATCTCCGACCCGGCGAGCGCGTCCGCCCCATCCAGGGTATCGATGCCCTTCAACTTCAGGAAATGCGAATTCCTGTCGAATCGCTGCGATTCGACATCATACTCCTTGAACGACCCTTCCCTCTTGAGGAATATCTTTAAAAAAAAAGAGGATATTCGGGCCCTTTTATGTACAGCTTCAGCTTGAGTTCGCCGTCCTTGCCTTGGCTCCTGAGGACCTTGCCTATGCTGACCAAATCAACCTTTCTCGATAATCTCGAGGTTGAATCTCCTCTTGAGTTTCATACCGGCGGCACCGAGGATGATCCGCATCGCACGGGCCGTCCTCCCCTGTTTTCCGATGACCTTGCCCAGGTCCTCTTGGGCGACCTTGAGTTCAAGAATGGTAGTCTGTTCCCCCTCAAGCAGGGACACCTGAACTTTGTCCGGGTTGTCGACGAGCGCTTTGGCGATCATTTCTACAAGTTCTTTCACGGTGACCTCCTTTAAGGTTTTGCCTCTTGCTTGACTTTCCTGGTCTTGGTAACTCTATGTAAAAGAGACTCGACGGTCTTTGACGGTCGCACGCCTTTGCCGAGCCAGGATTTCACCTTTTCCTGGTCGATCTTGATGCCCGCAGGCTCCGTCATGGGGTTGTAGGTACCAACGGTGTCCAGGGCCCGGCTCTGCCGGGCCTTTTTCGAATCCATGACCACGATCCGGTAAAAAGGTTTTTTCTTCGCTCCAAATCTCATCAGTCTCATACTCATCATGTTATACCGCTCTTGTAAGTAAAATGATTGGAAATAATAACGGAATTCAGGGCGCAAGTCAAATCATTTTCTGAGGGGGTCCTCCGTTTTCGCCCATAATCCCCCAAAAATTACCGTAGGGTTCTTTCTTCTCAAACGATGACGACGACTTCTGGTGATTTCAGAGAATTGATTCATGCCCCGGAATTCTGTCCCGTGTCCAATCGGTAATTTTGGGAATCCTGGCGATGATTGACTTCCCTCCGGTCTTTATCTAGAATCCGGGGCATTGGACCCCGGGAGAGATCGTATTGCAACAGGACCAGAGAAATGGGCTGCGTCGGATGGCCAGGTTCCTTCTTCCGGCGAGCGCCTGCGCCTTCGTCATTTCTTTCTTCCTGAGGGACAGGCTCCCGGACAAGGGCGCGATCCTGCCTTCCCTGCGCCAGGACCCCGTCCAGACCGACACCGACCTCCCCGGGCCGTTTGACGTCACCCGGAAGGGCGTCACCTATCTGGTGGAGCCGATCTTCAACTACGAGCTGTGGGGCATGGTCGTCTCCTATCACCACGCCGATTCCTTCGTGGACCTCGCCCACGAGATGTGGAACGACCATGTCAACATCAAAGATGTCTGCGTCATCTGGGGGAAGAACGTCGAGACCGGCGTCTACAGACGGATGAAGTTCCGGAGCCGTGACTTCACCTGTTTCTACCGGTACCCGGACCAGGAGGCTGGGGCCTTGTTTTCGGCAGATTGCCTTTCGAACAATCATCTGTTGGGCGCCGATCCCGTCGTGAGCCGGAGGATCCTGAAGGCGAGAAAGGGGGACCAGATCCACCTCAGCGGCTGGCTCGTCTCCTACGGGCAGAAGGACACATCCTTCCGGCGCGGCACAAGCACCGTGAGGACAGACCACGGCGACGGCGCCTGCGAGACGGTTTTCGTCAAGGAGTTCGAGGTCCTCGAGCCGGCTAACCTCGAGATGCGCGCCTTGAACAAGATCTCGATCGCCCTGATGGTCCTGTGCATCGGCGTCCTGTTCTTTCTCTGAGAGGGATCGATCGGGAGATGATGATGATATGCCAAAGGATCAGCCATTGGAATTTCCGGCGCAAGGAGGAATGCCGGACCCTGATCCGCTGGCTGGATCCCCGGCCGAGAGAGCGGATCCTCGACATCGGCTGCGGCGACGGTTATTATGACGCCCTGATCGCCAAGTCCGGCGCCTACGTCGTGGGGATCGATGTCCACCCCGAGCGCCTGGCGATCGCGGGATCCAGGAACAAGAACGATCGGACGGCATATCTTTCCATGGACGCCGAGCGCATGGGATTCGAAGAGGCGTCCTTCGATAAAGCCATAAGCCTGTGCGCCATGGAACATCTCCGGAATGACCAACGGGTGATGGAACATGTTTTCCGGGTCTTAAAACCCGGGGGGACCTTTGTTTTTTCGGCGGACAGCCTTTCGAACCCAGGGCTTCCCTCGCTGGAACATATCCGCCACAAGGAGCGTTATGAGGTCAACAACTATTATCGCATCGAAACCATACGCCCCAAACTCGAAGCGATAGGTTTCGAGCTTAGAAAGATTCGATATATTCTGACGACACCGCTGACATTATCTTTGGTCCGTTTTTCCTGGCGGCTCGAACGACTCCCCCGAGCCCTCAAGTTCATCTATCTCGCGGGCTGTCTCGGGGTGAACACGATCGGTAAAATCGTTTCCGATATTTCCGAACACTTCGCAGGCCGTCCCGAAAGCGGCCTGACATTGCTCGTCACGGCTAAAAAGCCCCTGCCGCGTCCAAAGTAAGGGTCAAACCTACTCTTTTGACGAGACTGTCAAAAGAGTAGGTTTGACCCTTACTTTCTTGTAGAATCAAAATATGGATGAACTCGTGCGCAGGATCCGATCGCTGCTTTCGCAATCCATGCTGCGCGACCGGGCTGCCGCGGGGCGCAGGCTCTCCACGATCCTCCAGAAGGGCCGCCGTCCCGCCGAGAGTCCCGCCCTCCTCGAAGACCTGAGGGCCATCGAAAAAGGGCTTGAAGCGTCCGTCCGGGAAAGGCGGGCCCGCTTCGAGCGGAGGCCGCGCGTTCATTATCCGGGGGAGCTGCCGATAACGGCCGCACGGCCCGAGATCGTCAACGCCATCCAGCGCCACCCCGCCGTCATCATTTCGGGCGAGACCGGCTGCGGCAAGAGCACCCAGATCCCCAAGATGTGCCTGGAGGCGGGCCGCGGGATCGCCGGCCGGATCGCCTGCACCCAGCCCCGGAGGATCGCCGCCGTCACGATCGCCCATCGCATCGCGGAAGAGATGGGCGAGCCCCTCGGCCGGTCGGTCGGCTACAAGATCCGTTTCCAGGACAAGAGTTCGCGCGAGGCGTACGTCAAGATCATGACCGACGGCATGCTCCTCTCCGAAACGCGGTCCGATCCCCGCCTCTACGAATACGACACACTGATCATCGACGAGGCCCACGAGCGGAGCCTCAACATCGACTTCCTTCTCGGGATCGCCAGGACGCTCCTGGACGCCCGTCCGGAGCTGAAGCTCGTCATCACATCGGCGACCCTCGACACCGAAAAATTTTCCGCGGCCTTCGGCAACGCCCCCGTCATCCACATCGGCGGCCGCCTGTATCCCGTCGACGTCGAGTATATGCCTCCGGAATCCGCGCCGGACGACACCGATTACGTCGATCACGCGGTCCGCGCCGTGGAGAAGCTCAAGTCGCGACGTCAGCCCGGCGACATCCTCGTCTTCATGCCGACCGAGCAGGACATTCTCGAGGCGTGCGAGCGGCTGGAAGGCGGGAGATATCCGGGCGTTACGGTCCTGCCCCTTTACGCGCGGCTGCCGGGAACCCAGCAGGGCCGCGTCTATTCGGTCAAGGGGCCGAAGATCGTCGTGGCCACGAACGTGGCCGAGACCTCCCTGACGATCCCCGGCATCCGTTACGTCGTCGACACGGGCCTCGCCCGCATCTCCCAGTACCAGCCCGGGACCCGGATCCACAGCCTGCCCATCAGCCCGATCTCCCGGTCAAGCGCCGACCAGAGGCTGGGACGATGCGGCCGCGTCGAGGCCGGCCTCTGCGTCAGGCTTTTCTCGCAAGAGGACTACGAGTCGCGGCCCCAGTTCACGCCGCCCGAGATCGTCCGCTCTAACTTGGCGGAGGTCATCCTGCGGATGATCGACCTAGGTCTCGGTCATCCCTCCGAGTTCCCCTTCGTGGACCGGCCCCAGACGAAGAGCGTCAAGGACGGCTATGACGCTCTCGTCGAGCTCGGCGCCATCGCCGGAAAGGGGCGCGACTTCGCCCTGACCCCTCTCGGCCGCCGGATGGCGCTCATGCCCCTCGACCCCCGGATCTCGCGGATGCTCCTCGAAGCCGATAAGGAGGAATGCCTGGGCGAAGTGGCCGTTATCGCCGCCGTCCTCAGCATCCGCGACCCGAGGGAGAGACCTCCCGACAAAGCCGCTCAGGCCGACCAGGTCCACGCCGTTTTCCGGCACCCCGATTCCGACTTCCTGACGCTCCTCAACATCTGGGACCAATACCATCGGGCCCGGAAAGAGCTCGGGTCCCAGAACAAGCTGAAGAAATACTGCCTCGAGAACTTCCTCTCCTTCCCCCGCATCAGGGAATGGGGCTTCGTCCATGACCAGCTCCTCTCCATCCTCGAGGAGCAGCGGATCGTCCCGAAGCGCCGGGAACGGCACGAGATCTCCAAAGGGCTTTACGCCGGGATCCACCGGTCCATCCTGAGCGGCTTCCTTTCCAATATCGCCGCCCACAAGGAGAAGAGCATGTACGCCGCGGCTAAGGGCCGTGAGGTCATGGTCTTTCCCGGTTCGACACTGTTCGGCAAGTCCCGGCCCTGGATCGTCGCGGCCGAGATGGTTCAGACATCACGCCTCTTCGCCCGGACGGCCGCCGGGATCGACCCGGAGTGGCTCGAGGAGGTCGGCGGAAACCTCTGCCGCTATTCCTATTCCGATCCGAGGTGGGACGAAGAGAGGGGGGAAGTGCGGGCCAAGGAGAAAGTCTCGCTTTACGGCCTGGAGATCGTTTCCGGTCGCGATGTCTCTTACGGCCGTATCGCCCCGGACGAGGCCCATGAGATCTTTGTCCGTGCGGCTCTCGTGGAAGGAGGCGTCGCCGAGCCCCCCGCCTTCCTCAAGCACAACCTCGAGCTTGTCGGGAAGGTGTCCGAAATGGAGGAGAAGCTCCGCCGCCGCGACATCATGGTGAGCGAAGTGGAAATGGCGAGCTTCTATTCGGACCGGCTCCCGGGTGTCTCGGACATCCGCACGCTGGAGCAAAAGATCCGCAGGGCGGGCGGGGACGCCTTCCTCCGGATGACCGAAAAGGACATCATGCTCGTCAATCCCGACGAGGAGCGCGTCGCGGCCTTCCCGGACGCGGTGGATGTCGATGGTCGGCGCTTCCGGGCGGTTTACAGGTTCGCGCCCGGCGAGGAGGCCGACGGCGTAACACTGAAAGTCCCGGCCGCCCTGATCAAGAGCATCCCGGCTGAGCCGCTCGAGTGGGGTGTCCCTGGCCAGTTCCGGGAAAAGGTCGCGGCCCTGGTCAAGGGCCTCCCCAAGCGGTACCGGAAGCTCCTCCTGCCCGCGGCCGAGAAAGCGGAGACGATCGCCAGGGAGATGGAGCCGAACGACCCGTCGCTGTTCACCGCCCTTTCGCGGTTCGTCAAGCGCCGGTTCCAGGTGGACATCCCGGCGGCCGAGTGGGCCAAAGCGGAGATCCCCCTTCACCTCCGAATGCGGGTGGCGATTACGGACCACGAAGGACGGGAGATCGCGGCCGCCCGGAACCTTGACATCCTGCGCAAGGCCGCAGCGCCGTCAGCCGTCCCGGCGGACTCGCCGGCCTGGAAGAACGCCCGGGAGCGGTGGGAAAGGACCGGCCTGACATCCTGGGACTTCGGACCGCTCCCGGAAACGGTCGCCGCCGGCCCCTATACAGTCGCGTTCCCCGGGCTCGAGGCTGGAGAAAAGGGTGTGGACCTCTTGCTCTTCAGGAGCCGGGAAGAGGCGCTGGCCGGCCATGTCAAGGGCGTCGAAGCCCTGCTCGCCCCCCGCTTCTCGAAGGACCTGGAGTTCGTCAAACGGTGCCTGGTGTTGCCGGAAGAGCATGAGCCGGCCGCGCTCTTTTTCGGCGGGAAGGCCGCCGTCATGAAAGCCATGGCCGAAGCCCTCAAAAGGGAGGTTTTCCGGAAGAACGTCCGGAGCCGGGAGGATTTCGATGCTCTCGCGGCCGGCGCCGTCCGCGGCCTTTTCGCCAGGGGAACGGAACTCCGCGACCTGGTGATCAAGGTCCTCGACGCGTCCAAGAAGGTCCGGCAGGGCCTGCCCAGGGCCGCGTCCACGACCTCGTCATTCGGCGTTCTTCGCCGGCCGGCCGGGCCCGGCGGGACCGCCGAGTCCATCAAGGCCGAGCTTGAGAGGCTTGTCCCCACGGACTTCTTAGAGGTCGAGCCGATGGACCGGCTGCGCCGTCTGCCCCGCCGGCTCGAAGCCCTTCGTATCCGCGCCGAGCGGGCCAAGTATGATCCCGAAAAGGACCGAAAAAAAGAGGACCAGGTTGAGCCCTACGCGCTCGCGCTGGCGCGGCTGAGAAAAGGATTCGCCAAGGACACGTCGCCCGAAAAGAAAGAGGCTGTCGACGAGCTCCAGGAAATGATCGAAGAATTCCGGATCTCGCTCTTCGCCCCCGAGGTCAAGACCGCCTTCCCCGTCTCCCCCAAGCGCCTGGCGATCAAGATCAAGGAGATCGAGGCAATGGACTGACGTCGTTATTTTCATCGCCG
>JALHVH010000214.1 GCA_022867105.1 Candidatus Aminicenantota bacterium | reverse complement strand
TCCTTTTTCTTGGGGATGAAACCGGTGCTGAACGACTTGTGGAGATCCTCGATCTTTAGGGCATTTGCCATGATGTGCTTAAGCCATTTTTAGCTTATGGGCGGACGATTGTCAAGATAATGGCTGGACCGTTCCGGGCCTATTCGAGCCCTTTGATCTTCCGGGCGTTCTTTAGCAGCCAATCCTGGGTGAAGACGTGTTCCCGGGTCATAGCCAGCTGGATCTTGAGCTGGTCCTTGATCTCCCCGTCAGGGGTCAAGCCGATGATCTTTTCGTATCTCGCGACGAGCTCCTCTTCTGCCGGGATGAGGCTCTCGAGGGCGGAGATGCGGTTCCTCCCGGCGTATTCTGTGGGCATTGGAGCGCGGCTCCGTTCGACGCCCTTGTCGTCCCTCACGGCGTTCTCGATCCTGACGACGTCGCCCATCTTGACCAGGATGCCGGAGAGCTTGTCCCAGAACCGCATGTGGTTTATCGAATTCTTGAAGAGGCGCTGGCTCAAGTCCTGGTGCTCGCTGAACAGGAGGACGAATTTCAGGTAGCGGTGCATGAGATCGTTCTCCAGGCGGGAGATCTCGTGGATGAGACGGACGTCCTCCCGGGCGTCATTCTCCGGCTTGGGCTCAAAGATGAGGGCGTCCGCGTTGCCGCCGTCGACCATCGTCCGGATCATGGCGCTGAACTGCTTCGAATGGCGGACCTCGTCATAGGAGATGTTGAGGACCATGTTCTGGACCTTGGGGTAGGCGAACTCCTTGAACTCCGCCGACTGGTAAAGGTCGGTGACCAGGTCCTCGGTCTGCCGGTCGCGGTCGAGGTTGTCCACGATCCGGGGATAACGGATGACCTCGTCCGACCTGAAGGAGGGGATGCCCCCCATCTGCCGGATGACGACGCCGAGCTGGAGGGCGTGATACATCTCGTCGATGCCGATCTGGATCCACTGGCCCCGGGCGTCGTTCCTTTGCTTCATGATGGGGTCTTCGTAGAAGAATTTTCCCTTGGGCATGGAGTAGGCATGATAGAGATACTCGATGCTCACGGCCCACTCGTGCTCCAGGGCGATGGTCAGATATTTGAGGAGATCCTCATGGGTGTCGATCTTCTTGAATTTTTCCATGTTTCCTCCCGGTGCCGAAATCCTTTCGATTATATCTTTCTTTGGAAGTAGGGGTCAAACATTGTATAATCTCCGACGCAAGGAGGTCCGAAATGTCCGACTTCGGCGGCGCCCTCAAACCTCTCAGCGAATATCCCGATTACAAGATGGCCATCCTCGGCGTGCCCTTCGACGAGAAATCCTCGTTTCTTAGGGGGGCCGCCGGCGGTCCGCATGCCATCCGGCAGGCCTCGACGGGGAAGTGCTACAACGAATTTACCGAGCTCGGCGTCAACCTGGCGGAAGAGACAGTGCTTGTCGACCTCGGCGACGTCGACACGTCCGGGGACGTGGACAAATCCTTCGCCTTGACCGAGAAGGCCGTGGCCGGGATCCTAGACAAGGGCGCCGTGCCCGTCGTCCTCGGGGGCGACCATTCCATCACTTACCCCGTCATCAAGGCCTTCGCCCGGAAGCACAAACCGCTCGACATCCTCCATTTCGACGCCC
>JALHVH010000213.1 GCA_022867105.1 Candidatus Aminicenantota bacterium | reverse complement strand
GAGCTTGTCGATCCCGAGCGGCTTGAGCGCCTCGACGATCCTCGCCCACGTCGCCGGCGCGAACTCCGCCAGGACGAGTTCCGCTTCATCGTCCTTCAGACTGTCCGCCATGATCACGCACTCGAACCCCGCGTTGCTGACAAGGCCCACCCGGTTCCCCCTCACCTTCCTGCCTTCCAGGCCGTGGACACTCCGGACGAAATTCTCATACTCCTCGATGTCCTCGCAAACGATCGCGCCGGCCTGCTTCAGGATGGATCGGCAGATGTTGTAGTCGCCGGCGACCGAGGCGGTATGGCTCGAGGCCGCGCCCCGGCCCTCCGGCGAGCGCCCCGACTTGTAGACGACGACGGTCCTTCCCCGGGCCGTGATCTCCTCGACCGCCCGCGCGAACGCGTATCCATCGCCCGGCCTGAACCCTTCCATGTAGACGGCAAAGGTCCGCACCTCGGGCTCGTCCTTTAAATAATTCAGGTAATCCGAGGCCGTTAGGTCGATCTGGTTCCCGAGCGACACGGCATAGCGCGGTTCGATGTGCGGCATCTTGCTCATCCGGGAGATCATGAACGCGCCGCTCTGGCTGATGACGGCCATGTCCGACCTCGACCCCTTCGGCCGCGGCAGTTTGTGGTCTGTGATGAACGTCGTGTCGTACTTCCCGGGCTTTGAGACGATGCCAAGGCAGTTGCCGCCGTTGACGACCGGTGTCGTCCGCCCCTCCTCCCGGCCGCGGGCGATGAGGTCCTTGATAATCCCCTCGAGGCCCTGGGTCCCTCGCTTCTCTCCCAGGCCGCCGGCGATGATGATGACCGACCGGGCCTTGCCGTTCTCCGTGATCTCCTTCATCACGTCGTAGCTCTGTTCGGCGCCCAGGGTCAGGACGAACATGTCCACCGTCCCGGGGAGGTCCCGCACCGTCGGCACCGACCGGCAGCCTTCGATCTCCGCCGCTCCCGGCTTAACGACGAAGACGCGCTCTTTCGGGAAGCCGTTCTTCAGGATATTGTTGAGAATGATGTGGCCGATGTTCATCTTCTCGGAGACGCCGATGATGCCGATCGAGTCCGGCCGGAGGAGGTTCCGGATCTGCCCGTACGGCCGGGCCGTGAGTTCCCGGTGCGCCCTCGAGAACCGGCACAGTCCGTCCAACGGCACGAGCTTCCCCTTGCGGATGACGAGCGGATTGACCTCGAACTCCTCGATGACGTAGGGCGAGTCCCCCGCGTATGCCGAAAGGGCGCGGGCAAGCTTAACGAACCGGAGGATCGAACCGGCTAGGCTCTCCGGCGTGATGAGAGGCTTCCGCCCACGGAAAGCTTTTGCCACTTTGCCGAAAAAGGCGAGAGGCTCGAGAAGCGTCCGGAAGCGGCCCTCGTCAAAGAGGTGGACCGAGAGGAGTGAGACGGCCTTCCCTTCCCGGATCCTCTCGTTCATATATTCGACGTCCAGGCCGCCCGCGCCGATAGTCATCACCGGGCCGAACTCGCGGGAATCCTTGACACCCGCCAGGATCTCCGACCCGAACCCGACATTATCGTAGGCGACCTTTTCGCAAACGAGGACGCCGCGGATCGACGCCTCGACGTCCTTGCGCGCGGGCCCGCCTTTTTCCCCGGGCTTTTTGAACTTCCCGGCCCACGTCCTAAAGGTCGCGGGGACCGCGGCGAGCATCTCTTCGACCGCCCGGTTCACGGCCGCCGCATCAGCTTTCACGAATCGTACGCCGCCCGCATCGGACTTGTGCTGGATAAGCGGCGAGACGACTTTGAGGACGACGGAAGTCGTCCCGAGCGCGGCCAATTCTTGTGTCTTCGCCTTTTTCCCTTTTTCCAGCAAAAAGAAACGGGGCACGCCGAGGCCCGCGGCCTTCAACATCGCATAGACTTCGTGCTCCAGGAGGAAGGACCGGCCGTCTTTTTCGGCGCCGGCAAGTATTTTATTGACCCTGTCGAGATGGATGTTCATGGACGTTTTATGCCCCCGCGCTCCTGCCCATCTCGAACGCCTTCAGGTTGGCCTGGACGACGTTCTCGCCGCGCGCCTTGAACAGGACCTCGATAAAGCGCCGCAGGGTCGCTTCCTTCAAGATCAGGTGCTTCGAAGCCGCGCCGAGCATGACCGTGTTCTGGGCCTTGGAAGTCCCGGCCTCCTTGGCGATCTTCTCCGAATCGACGATGACACACGTCCCGGCGTTCCGGATCCCGGCCAGGACGCTCTCGACCGGCGGGTAATCGGGGATGTTGACGTAGGGCGTCGAGCTGGTCACGACGATCCCGTCCGGCCGGAGGTATTCCAGGTAACGCAAGGCCTCGAGCGGTTCGACGCTCAGGATCATATCGGCCTCTCCCCTGGGGATGAGGTCACTCCAGATGCGCTCGCTGGAAAGCCTCATGTGTGACTGGACCGCGCCTCCCCTCTGAGCCATGCCGTGGACCTCGGCCTGTTTGAACGACAGCCCTTCCGCGAGGGCCGCGTTGTCGATGACGAAGGCGATCGAGAGGATCCCCTGCCCGCCCACTCCCGCCAGAATGATGTCCTGCTTCATGGCTCAGTTCCTCTTCTTCCGGGTTTCCTGGACGCACTCGCGGACGGCCACGATGACCGAGAGGCCCTTGTGGTCGAGTTCTTCCTTGATGATCCGGACATTCTTCTCCAGGTTCTTGGGAAGAGGT
>JALHVH010000212.1 GCA_022867105.1 Candidatus Aminicenantota bacterium | reverse complement strand
GTCGTCTCGCCGCTTATCCAGCACAAGTCCGATGCGGGCGGCGTACGATTCGTGAAAGCTGATGCGGCGGCCGTGAACCGGGCGGTCGAAGAGATGCTCGCCTCCGTCCCCGCGATTTTTGGGGCCTGTTCCGGGAAGTTCGAAAAGCCCGGGGAAAAAGGCGGGCCCGCGCGCAAGGACGTCGAGGCTTCGATCCGCGGCGTCCTCGTCTGCGAAAAGGTCGCCTACGACAACGTCGGGTTCGGGTCGGAGATCCTGGCGGGTGTCAAGGATTCCCGCGAGTTCGGCCCGGTGATGACCATCGGCGCGGGCGGCCTGGACGTCGAATACATGAACGAGAGGATCCGGGAAGGGAAGGCCGCCTCACTCTTCTCGGTCCACCTCTTTGACGAGGGCCGCTTCCGGACGCTTCTCGAGCCTCTCGCCTTTTTTGGCAAAGTGGCAAAGGCTTTCCGTGGGCGGAAGCCTCTCATCACGCCGGAGAGCCTAGCCGGTTCGATCCTCCGGTTCGTTGAGCTTGCCCGCGCCCTTTCGGCATACGCGGGGGACTCGCCCTACGTCATCGAGGAGTTCGAGGTCAATCCGCTCGTCATCCGTAAGGGGAAGCTCGTGCCGTTGGACGGACTGTGCCGGTTCTCGAGGGCGCACCGGGAACTCACAGCCCGGCCGTACGGGCAGATCCGGAACCTCCTCCGGCCGGACTCGATCGGCATCATCGGCGTCTCCGAGAAGATGAACATCGGACACATCATTCTCAACAATATCCTGAAGAACGGCTTCCCGAAAGAGCGCGTCTTCGTCGTTAAGCCGGGAGCGGCGGAGATCGAAGGCTGCCGTTGCGTGCCGACGGTGCGGGACCTCCCCGGGGCGGTGGACATGTTCGTCCTGACCCTCAGCGCCGAACAGAGCTACGACGTGATGAAGGAGATTATAGAGAACGGCAAGGCCCGGTCGGTCATCATCATCGCCGGCGGCCTGGGAGAGAAGCAAGGGACCCAGGGCCTCGAGGGGATGATCAAGGATCTCATCGCCCGGGGCCGGGAGGAGAGGCGGACGACACCGGTCGTCAACGGCGGCAACTGCCTTGGCATCGTCTCGAAGCCCGGGAAGTATGACACGACGTTCATCACAGACCACAAACTGCCGCGGCCGAAGGGGCCGAGGTCGGACATGGCCGTCATCAGCCAGAGCGGTGCGTTCATGATCTCCCGGATGAGCAAGATGCCGCACATCGAACCACGCTATGCCGTGTCGCTCGGGAACCAGATCGACCTAACGGCCTCGGATTACCTGAATTATTTAAAGGACGAACCCGAGGTGCGGACCTTCGCCGTCTACATGGAAGGGTTTCGGCCGGGAGACGGATACGCGTTCGCCCGGGCGGTCAAGGAGATCACGTCCCGGGGAAAGACCGTCGTCGTCTACAAGTCGGGGCGCTCGCCGGAGGGCCGGGGCGCGGCCTCGAGCCATACCGCGTCGGTTGCCGGTGACTACAATATCTTCCGGTCCATCCTGAAGCAGGCCGGCGCGATCGTCTGCGAGGACATCGAGGAGTATGAGAACTTTGTCCGCGGCGTACACTGCTTGGAAGGCAGGAAAGTGAGGGGGAACCGGGTGGGCCTCGTCAGCAACGCGGGGTTCGAGTGCGTGATCATGGCGGACAGTCTGAAGGACGATGAAGCGGAACTCGTCCTGGCGGAGTTCGCGCCGGCGACGTGGGCGAGGATCGTCGAGGCGCTCAAGCCGCTCGGGATCGACAAGCTC
>JALHVH010000211.1 GCA_022867105.1 Candidatus Aminicenantota bacterium | reverse complement strand
GATCTGTAGAAATTCGGCCAGCTTCTGCCGTTTGGCGGCGGTTTTCCGGATCTTTATAATAGGGCTGAAGACAAACTTCGGCATCAGCGCACCGCTCACGATCGTCACTTGCAGCCGGCAATCCGGGACTGCGCGCAGCATTATTTCGACGCTCCGGGACCAGTCCTGAATGCATTCGTCGGCGCCCGGGCTTACTTCCGGGTCAGGCTCCACATCACCGTGAGCAAAAATCAGCAGGGCCCCGCCGCTTTTGAGATGGTCGATCGAAGCCCGCAGCGTCGTCATGCGGCCGGAGGCATCCGGCGGCACGTAGATGAAGTATCGGCGGGCGGAGGCAAAGGCGCGCGTGAAAGGGACATCCGAAAGAAGCACTTTAACATCTTTCCTGGGAATACAGGACAAGATGGCCACGGAATCGAACGCGCCGGGGTGGTTGGAGACCACGAGCAGCGGCCCGTCCACGGGAATATTCTCCAAGCCGCGTGCGGTGACCTCGAGCGATAGATCGGGCAAGATCCTGCGGGCCCCGCCGCTAAGTCCCGAAGACCCGACTTCGTCGTCTACGCGGACGGCGATCCGACCAAAGCGATTGGTTGGAAGCCTGAACAAAGGCCCCAGCAGCCGGCGCATCACTCCGGTGGGTGAGAATCCGAAGGCCTTACAGATTTCATCGGTAATCTTTTCTCTGTAAACGGCAACGTGTTCCTGCTCTGACGATGGGTTCATATATTCCGGTTTGAGCCTTTCACCTGTCACCGTTTGCTCCATCGGTTCCACCTGGACAGCGAAACGCGTGCGCCCAACCGCCTCTGGCACCTGGCGGGGTCAGGTCCCGCGCCCGGCGGCTAGAGTTCGGTCGTCGGCAGGAACGTCGGCGGGCGCCGGTGTCTGGTCGCCTGCTCGAACGCGTAAGCCAGCTTGAGCAGCACCGGCTCGCTCCACCCCCGGCCGAAGAAGGACACGCCCACCGGCAACCCGAACACGAAACCCCCGGGCACCGTGATGTGCGGATAGCCCGCGACGGCCGGAAACGTCGTGGCGCTGCCAGAGCCGTAGTCGCCGTTGACGAGATCGGTCAGCGACGGCGGCGCGCTGGTGGGCGCCACGAGGGCGTCGAGCGTGTGCTTGTCCATGGCGGCATCGATGCCTTCGGTGCGTGACAGGCGCTCGCACGTGGCCAGGGCGTCGAGATAGGCCTGTTCCGTCAGCGGCCCCTTGGCCTGCGCCTCGATGAAGATTTCCTGCCCGAAGTACGGCATCTCGCGAGCGCGGTTCCGTTCGTTGAAGTCGATCGCGTCCTGCAGGGACTTGATGCGGGCGGATGGCCCGAGGCCGACGAGGTAGGCATTAAGGTCCGCCTTGAACTCGTACAGCAGCACCTCGTACTCGGCCTTGCCAAGTTCGTCGCCATCCGGCAACGCGACCGGGTCCACGATGACGGCGCCCAGGCGCTTCATGATCGCGATGGCGTCCTCAGCAATCTTGTCGGAGTGGGGGTTGTAGCCGAAGAAGCCCTTTCTCGGGATCCCGATGCGGGCACCCTTCAGGCCGGCCGCGTCGAGGAACGTCGTGTAGTCGCGATGACCGCGCACGAGCGCGTTCTTCGTGACGGGGTCGTCCGCATCCGGTCCGGCGATCGCGCCGAGAAGGATGGCGGCGTCCGTGACCGTCCGGGCCATCGGGCCCACGGTGTCCTGCGTGTGCGAGATCGGCACGACGCCTGACCGGCTGACCAGGCCGACGGTCGGCTTGATGCCGACAAGACAGCAGTTGTTGGACGGCGACGTGATCGAGCCGTCCGTCTCCGAACCGAGGCCAACCGCGCCATAGTTCGTTGCGATAGCACCGCCCGTGCCCGAACTAGAACCCGATGGATTGCGGTCGAGGGCATACGGGTTCTTCGCCTGGCCGCCGCGGGCGCTCCACCCGCTCGACGACCTCGTGGAACGGAAGTTCGCCCACTCGCTGAGGTTCGTCTTGCCGAGGATGACCGCACCGGCTTCGCGCAGTCGGGCCGCCACAAACGAGTCCTTCGCTGGGATGGACCCTTCCAGCGCCAAAGAACCCGCCGTCGTCGTCATGCGGTCGGCGGTGCCGATATTGTCCTTGATGAGCACCGGAACGCCATGAAGGGAGCCGCGAGGGCCGGTCTTCCTGCGCTCCTCGTCGAGGGCTTCCGCTATAGCCAGTGCCTCCGGGTTGATCTCGATCACGTAATGCAGCGCCGGACCGCGAGTTTCGAGCTGCTCGATCCTCGCGAGGTACTTTTGCACGAGCGACTTCGCCGTGTTCTGGCCGGACTGCATCCGCTTCTGGAGATCGGCCACCGTCAGCTCGTCGAGCTCGAATGGGCCCTGCGCTTCAGCATCGGAAGACAGGGACATGCTTGCCGGGGCTCCGGCCGGACCTCCTGCGGCCGCCGCCGCGACACCGAGCACGGCGCTGTTGCGAATGAACGTTCGACGATCGATCGACATCTGTAGCCTCCTCAGCCCGATTTCTCCTCCAAGGCGAGACTCGTGGTCTCATCGGCGAGGGAGGCCGGTCCCACAGCGGCGCCCTAAACGGCCGTACTTACCGGTGAATCTTCCCTCTCGACCACGCCGGAAATATACCGCCGGCCGTCCGGCGATGTCAATGACAATGACTTCATTATTATGCTATAAATCGTCTTCATGCAACGAACGATCGCCCTCATCATCATATTGGCGGGCGTGCTGCCCCCGGCCTTCGCCCAGGAGCGCGCAAAAGAGGCCACCGCCCTGCACATCAACGACGCCATCAAGGTGGACGGCACGCTCGACGAGCCGGCCTGGCAGAAAGCCGACAGCCTCGCGGATTTCATCCAATTCCAGCCGAGCCGGGGCGATCCGGCCTCGGTCCGGACCGTGATCAAGGTGCTTTACGACAGACGCTATATCTATTTCGGGTTCTTCTGCTATGACACCGAGCCGTCGAAGGTCGTCGGCCGCGTGACCAAGCGCGACGCCGACCTGATGACGGACGATGCCGTATCCGTCTGCCTCGACACCTTCGATGACCGGCGCACCTGCTATACCCTGATGACCAACATTCTCGGGACCCAATACGACGGCCGCATCATCGACAACGGGAATACGACCGACACGACCTGGGACGGGGTATGGAAGTCCGCGGGCAGGAGGACCGATTTCGGCTGGAGCGCCGAGATCGCCGTGGAGCTGGAAAGCCTCAAGTTCGAGCCCGGCCCGGAAAGGACCTGGGGGTTTCAGGCCGGCCGCATCCTGCCTCGGGCCATGGAACAGAGCTACTGGACCGGACCGCTCGAACAGCCCCAGAGGGTCTCTCAATTCGGGTCGCTTACGGGGATGGACCTGGAAAAGGCCGGGAAGAAATATCAGGTCATCCCTCACGTCATCTCCAAATTCGAGGAGGGGAAGGCCTCCCAGTTCGAGGCCGGGTTGGACGCCCGCTACGCGTTTTCCCAAACGGTCTCAGGCAACCTGACGATCAATCCCGATTTCGCCACCGTCGAGGCGGACCAGGAGCAGGTCAACCTCACCCGGTTCGAGCTCAACCTCCCCGAGAAGCGTAACTTCTTCCAGGAAGGTTCCGAGATCTATACGCAGAGGATCAACCTTTTCTATTCGCGTCGCATCGCCGACATCGACGCGGGGGTCAAGCTCTACGGCAAGTCGGGGCGCTTCGAGTTCACGGGATTGAGCGCCCAGGCGAAGAAGGACGACGCCCTCGGCCTGGATTCGGCGAACTTCACCGTGGTCCGCGTGAAGGGCGACGTCATGAAATCGTCCAGCATCGGCTTCCTCGCCGCGAACCGCCTGGAGGGCGGCAGGAACCGGGGCACGGCCGGTATCGACGCGAGCCTCAATTTCACCGACACGCTCCATTTCACCGGCCAGCTGGCCTTGAGCTACGGTGATAGGATCAAAGAGGACGTCGCCTTCTTCCTGCGGCCGAGCTACGACACGGCCACCTTCCATTTTCACGTCCGTTACAGCCAGCTCGGCGAGCGGTTCGGCGACAACGCAAACGCCGTAGGCTTCGTCCAGGACGACAACCGCCGGGAGCTGGATTCGGCCCTGACCAAGACCTTTTGGCTCCGGAAGGGGCTGCTCGAGCGGATCGGCTACGAGTCCAACTACAACATCTACTGGGGCTTCAACGGGAGCCTGCGAAGCTGGCAGGTCGATCAGGAGCTCAAGGTCGACCTCAAGAACAAGTTCAGCCTGGGCATCGACCACACCCAGGAATACAAGCTCTACGAGAAAGACTTCCGGAACAACGAGACCCAGTTATCCCTGAGCTACAACGAACGCGAGTGGCAGTCGGCCGAGTTCGCTTATGCCTTCGGCAGGAATTTCGACCGGGACTTCCAGCTGTTCGAAGGCACGCTGAACTACATGCTCACCCGGAACCTAAGCCTCGAGTACAGCCTGGAGAGGCTGGTCTTCGAGCCCGACCCGAAGGGGGAGAGCACCTGGATCCACGTCATCCGGACGACAAACTATTTCACCAAGGACCTGTTCCTCAAGATCTTCTACCAGACGAATTCATCCATCGACAAGCACAACATCCAGGTCCTGTTCGTCTGGCGGTTCCAGCCGCCGTTCGGCCTGGTCCAGCTCGCCTACCAGAAAGGGACAGCCCGCTTCGGCGTCCGGGGGACGCAGGGTAACACGCTGTTCTTGAAGTTCGCTTATATGTTCTGAAACACCGTGCTCGGCCCCTGGCCCCAGCACGCGTGTCACTTCACGTCGATAAACCCCTTGAGCGCGTCCTTATGGACCATGAAATCCATCATCTTCAGTTTCACGTAATCTTCCGTCAGAAAGTAGTATCCTTTCGGGTCTTTGTTGAACGAGCTCGATCCGGAATCCTTTATAAGAAACCAATCCTTGCCGTTCGTTTCTTTATATCCGATGAGATGAACTCCGTGATCGTCGGTCGTCGTTCCGTTGCTGAACCGGAATTGGCGGGCGTTATCATCGATACTATCCGAAGGAATGTCGAAGGTCGGAATCATGAAGACCTTTTTGTCGGCGTTTTTCCCCGGCTCGGAGACGTCCCCGCCGAGACTCAGCGAATAACCGCGGCGCAGGGCGTTCTTTATGATCTTTATGTAGGTCTCCAGGGGAACGTTGTAGTAGTCCTTGCTATGCCACCAGTTGTCCGGAACCTCGTATTCGACTTGTTGACCGAAAGGCTGCTGCATGTAGGACAGAACATCGACATAATCATCGGGATGGATCATCAGATAATCGTTCAAATAGCTTTGGGGCGTGTATTCTTTTCCTTCGACCATGAATTTTCCCGGCGGCACGCCCAGGTGGTAGTCCAGCATCGATTGAACCGTCTCGACGGCTTCTTCCTCGTTCCAAGCGTTTGCGCTCTTGAGATGGTCGAGGTAGGACGCGACCTCGGCGATCAGTTTTGAGTGATCGTGGAATTTCTGGCCGGACTTCAATCCGGAATAGGCTACCCACGGGACGCAGCCGTAGAGTTTCCAATCCCGCGTGACCGCGTTGGCCTCGGAGCCTTCGGCGACGGCCGAATTTCCCCTCTCGCGAACGAACCTCCTGGCCCGCTCCAGATATTCGCCGTAAACCGTATACGCTTCCGAAAGGCGGACTTTCTTCCCGTAAAGCCTATGGACTTCCGATTCGAAGAAAGAGGTCGTCGAAAAACACCAGCAGGTGTTGGTGCTGCCCTGCGACGTCGGCGGATTGTGCCAGACGGAGATGAACCCCTCCAGGCTTTGGGGCGCATCGAAAGCGCTTAGATCGACGACAAAGGCCTTCCCTGGTGTCGGCTTCTTTTTTCCGAACTCTTCGGTCGCATTTTGGATTTCATCCCAGAATGAGTTCTTTGGCTCGATGAATATTCCCCTGTCCTTCTTTTTCTCCTGAGAAAGGACGATTACCGGAAGGAGAAATACGACAAACAAAAAAAATCCAATCTTTTTCATGCAGCACCCCTATAAAGGATAAGACTTCACTTTTTCCTTGGACGGGAGAATTCCCGCTCTTGGCGATGAATCACCCCTTCTCATCATTTCGATAATATATCGCCGGCGGCGCGGCGCTGTCAACAACACCGCATTGACCTAATATGTTACCGAAGGAAAGGCTGTTGAATCATCTAAAATGTTACCCAAATCCCATAAAGGATAGGGTGACATGCACAGGACTTTGTTTGTATTTTATTCCCCAACCCCCTCTTAGCGAATTAAGAGGGGGCTTGGAAAATGTAGGCGTTTCAGGACAAAAACTACCGAGACGCTTCGCAAGACTTTGTCCGTATTTCTTCATCCCCCCTACCCCCCTTGGTCTAAGCAAGGGGGGAGAGGAAGGTCAGCGTCTCGGGAATAGGAGTGGCGGGGCCGACGAGACTCGAACTCGCGACCTCCGGCGTGACAGGCCGGCGTTCTAACCAGCTGAACTACGACCCCACCTTAGGGCTTCGTCATTATACGGATTCAGGCGGGTAATTTCAAGAGGAAAACGGCTCCATCCACGTTGTTGAAATTTCTCCGGCTTTCGGGCATGCTTGAACGGTAAATTTAGAAAGGTTGAAATGAAACGCATCATCGGCTTTTTACTCGCCTTGACCGGAATGACGGGCCTGTCCGCCGGGATCGCCGGGGACCAGGCCGGCTCCACGGAGATCGTCCGGTGGCCCGACGGCAAAAAGGCCGCGATCTCGCTGACCTACGACGACGGCACCATCAACCAGTTCCGGGTGGCCGTGCCCATCATGGACGGCCTGGGGTTTCCCGCCACGTTCCACATCATCACGGGCGAAGTTTCCGGCTCCCTCTACCACGGCACGTTCATCGGCCGCCCGACGGGCGACATCGTCCGGGAAACGGCCGACGTTCCGACGAACAAGGACAACTTCTTCGAGCGCGCGTCCGCGATCGGCCACATCAGCTTGCAGGGGACCCCCGAGTGCCATGATCGCGCCGGCGAACTTTACGAGGACGGCAGGCTCGACGAAGCTTACAAAACGATCGACGAGGCCTATGCCGGAGTGCGCCGAGGCACCTTCAAACCGGACGAGGAGCCCGATCAGACCGCCGAAAAACGGGCTGTCCTCACCTGGGATGATTTCCGCGCCCTGGCCGACCGGGGATACGAATTTTCCAGCCATACGGTCACCCATCCGCGCCTGGCGGTCCTCGACGAGCCCAACCTGGTCTATGAACTGGAAAAAAGCCGCGAGGACATCCTCGAGCACCTCGGCCCCAGGCATACATTCACGGTCGAATGCCCTTACGGCACCGAAGACGGACGCGTCGTCCGGCACGCCCTGGCACTCTACCCGGCCTCGCGCAACCGCATGCCCGAGCCGTTCCTGGAAGAACTCAATCGGAGCAGCGAAAAAGACCCCGCCGCCTCCGCCAAAGAATACGTGCAGTGGCAGAGGGGTGTTTTGACGAAGACCCCGACGACGTTGATGAGATCGTGGGTCGACACCGTGGCCGCGCACGACAACATGTGGCTGGTGCTGGTTTTTCACGGCGTCGACGGCGTCGGCTGGGAACCAACGACGGGCGCGGAACTCGGGGAGTATTTCCGCTACATCAAGTCGAAGGAAGACAAGGTGTGGGTGGCGACGTTCGGGGATGTGACAAGATACATGAGGGAGCGAATACACAGCACGATGAAAACGTCCCGGACGGGCGACTCGATCAAAGTGACGCTCCGCAACGACCTCAAGGACGACGTTTATGACCTCCCGCTAACCCTGAAGACGGTGGTGCCGGCGGCGTGGTCCGTCGTCGAAGTGCGGCAGGGAAGTAGAATCCGGCGCGTGCCCGTGATCAGGAACGAAGCGGGGAGCCAAGTCATGTATCAAGCCTCTCCCAATGCCG
>JALHVH010000210.1 GCA_022867105.1 Candidatus Aminicenantota bacterium | reverse complement strand
GGGCAATTGGATCGTCAATGCTTACCGGACCGAGGACTTCCTGGAAGAATACAATGCCGAAGCCGAGCGCATCTATTCCTACGCTCCGGCTTTCGGGTTCAAGGACAAGATCGAATTTGACGAACTCGAAGGCCGCACGTTTCCCGGGGCCAAGCTCGAAGAGGATCTCGATGAGCTCGTCGAGGATTACGATGATTGGTCGTTCTGGGACCTGCTCATCCTGAAGCTCGCCGAGCGCGACACGGTCCGCGAATACGGGCAGGCCGCCGTGGACCACATGACGGATGAGGAGCTCGAAGCGAAACGCGCCCCCTACGTTAAAAAGTACGAGAAGGAGATCGATGCCCACGGCATCGAGAACCTCGAGATCTACAAGATATCCTGAAAATCACCTCTCATTTCTTTTTAAATAAAGAATCAATATCTCGCTTCCCCCGTTCCAGGTAGGGGACGCCGTTTTCCATCCAATCCGGCCTGGGTGTACCCATGAGGAAGTGATCGAAGAACTCGTCCTGGTGGACGGTCCAGTGCTTCTGGTTCTCCCGCTCCCGGAGGCCGTGTTTCTCCCCGTTGTAGTTGAACATGTAGGCCTCTTTGCCCAGACGCCGGAGGGCGCTGAAGAACTCGATCCCCTGATACCAGGGCACCGCGTCATCTTCGTCGTTGTGGATCGAGAGGTAGGGCGTCCGCACGCGTTCGACCCAGAAAAGGGGGGAGTTCTCGATGAACTGGAGGGCCCGCGACCAGGGCGGAGCGCCGATGCGGCTCTGCGATTTCTCGTATTGCCAGGCCCGGGACATGCCGGTTCCCCAGCGGATGCCTCCGTAAGCGCTCGTCATGTTGGTGACGGAGGCGCCCGCCTGGACGGCGGCGAAGATGTTTGTCTGGGTGATGAGGTAACTGATCTGGTAGCCGCCCCAGCTGTGGCCCTGGATGCCGATCCTTTTTGGGTCGATGAACCCCATGCCCAGGACCTTCTCAACCGCCGGGAGGACGCACTTGACGGCGCTTGAACCGGGATAGCCGACCTCGTAAACGATGTCCGGCATCAGGATGACGTATCCGTTGCTGACGTAGCGCGCGAAGTTGATGCTTGTCTCTGGAGACGGAGGATCATAGCGATGAAGGCCCGAAGCCAGGGTCTCGTAGATGTAGACCATGAGGGGGTATTTTTTTGCCGGGTCGAAATCCTCGGGCTTGATGAGGACGGCCGGGAGGCTCTTACCGTCGGCGTTGACGTAATCGATGAGCTCGGCCCTGCCCCAGTTGTACTCGGCCTGCTGGGGATTGGCCCGGCTGACCTTGCGGGCGCCGGCGAAGTCAGGGCCGCTCACCCAAAGGTCCGGGAACTCTTCAAAGCGCTGCAGGGTGAAGACGTAGACATCCGCGCTCTTCGCTTTCTGGAGGCTGTCGAAAAGTTTGTCCAGCATGACGACCTTGGCGGGCCCGGCGTCCGCGGCGAGCGTCACCCGATAGAACCCCGTGGCCTGGGTTTTGTCGTTCGTCACGGCCAGCAGAATGAGCTCCTTGACGGGGACCGTCTTCAATTCGGGGTCGAGGTTCCGGGTGCGGAAGACAACGCCGTCGCGGCGGCCCGCGCCCTTTGTGACCATCCGCGCCTTGAGCCCGTCCGGGCTTATGTCCCAGATGTCGTAGCGGTCGTAGAGGAGGACGGACGCATCGCCTTCGGTCCAGCCGGCCGGCCCGTAAGGAGATGGATCGATGGGCTCGTCCCACGTCTCCTCATCGAACCGGACGCCGAGTTTCCCGGTCAGGTTGAATATCCTCCCGTCGGCGATCCGGTAAGTATAATAGTTATTGTCCTCGTCGTTGTAATAGAGGAGGTGCGTGCCGCCCGGGGAGATCTCGGCGCCATACGGCGACTTCTCGAGGACCCTTTTCCGTGAACCGTCGGTCAGGCTGACGAGGTAAATGTCCATGTATTTCCGGTCCCAGGAGGCGAGCCGGCGGTGGGGGACGTCGGATGTTCCGACGGCGAGCATGGCGTCCTCGGAGAGCACGATCTCCGGAAGGTCGGGCGCGCCGAGACGGACGAACTTCCGGTCCTTCTCTTTCGGCCCGAGGTGCATGACGCAGAGGTAGGAACGCTTCTTCTCCTCCTCGGCCTGCACTTTCTGCATGGGCTGGAGGAAGGGGTCCTTCCAGCTCCAGATGTCCACTTTGATCGGCTCGGGAGAGTCTTTGGGCCCGGGCTTGGGCGCGTCGGCGATCCCGAAAAAGAGACGCAGGCCGTCCTTGGAGAAACTGAGTTTCCCGTTCTCGCTGACCGCCTGGCCGGACGGGAAGCCTTTCACGAGGGCGGGGACGAGCTCGAGCGCGGCGGCCGCGGGGGCGGCCCAATGGTAAAGCTTAAATGCGGGGGCGTCGGCTTGATATTCGTCGCGGTCGCTCACGAAGGCGATCCGGGCGCCCTTCTCGTCGAAGGCAAGGGCTTTGTAGTGACCCAAGCCTTTGAGGAGGGCCGTTGTCCCGGCGGATGCCGCTTCCCAGACGTAGGCGCCGTCGTTCTCCGGAGTCTTGGAAGACACGGCATAGGCCATCCGGGTCCCGGGTTTGTTCCAGGCATACTCCGCGACTTCCGGGACCCTGATCTCTTTGCCCGTGGCCAGTTCGCGGATAAGAAGGTCGGTGCCGGGCTCTTTCTTTTTCTCTTCTTTCTTCGGTTCGGCGGCGGGCTTCGCTTCGTCCTTTTTGTCCTCTTCTTTCTTGACCGGCGGTTCGAGGAGGAAGGCGACGAACGTGGACGCTTCTTCCGGGAGCTTGAAGCTCTTGACCCGTTCGACGGTTGTCACCGTGCCGGTCGCCAGGTCCATGATGCCGAGGCCGGCCTTCGGCTGTTCCTCGGGTTTCTTTTTGTCCTTCTTGGCCTTGTCGACGTCGGCCTTGAGGGGAGCAACGCTAAAAATGACGAATTTTCCGTCAGTTGTGATGGCGGGCTGATTGCCGCGGGCCGCCCGGAATTCCTTGTCCGTTTTGAGGTTGAGAGAAACGAGCTCGCCGTCGCCGTCCTGGGGGACGAGGCTATAGACGAGCCAAGTCCCGTCCCGCGAGAGCTGGGTCCCCTGGATCGATCGCCAGGAATCGTAGATGTCGTATGTGACGGGTTTCTTGGCCGCGGCCGCTTGACCGGCGGGAAGCGTCATGGAAAGAAGAATGAAAAAGATGATGACCACAAGGCTGGCTTTCCCCGGATGACTTTTCATTGGGCCTCCTTGAGACGGCTTGATCCGTACGGAAGGGCGGGAATATATCAGGCGTCTAAAAAGTTGTCAAATCGAGCCGGGGTCACCCGAAATTGCCGATGGGAGTCTTTCTTCTCAAGCGATGATGAGATGAAGAAGGGGACCCCTACTTTTTTCCGGTGACGGTGATGCTCAGAACCTCGAAGCCGCTCTTGCGGACGAGGGCGATCTCCTTGTCGTTTAGGTAGCTTTTCAGGACGCTAGCGGGGAGGGCGATCGTCTTCGATGCTTGGACCTCGACATCGGAGAATCCGGCCCCACGGATGATCCCGAGGTAATCCTCCTCCTGAAGCGCTCCGGCGACACAGCCGGCGTACATCTCGGCCGCGGACCTCAGCTTTTCCGGCAGCTCTCCTTTGAGGACGATGTCGGAGATGCAGAAACGGGCGCCGGGCTTGAGGATGCGGAGGATCTCCGCGAAAGCCTTCTTTTTATCCGGCACGAGGTTGAGGACGCAGTTCGAAACGACGACGTCGATCGTTCCGGTTTCGAGCGGCAGAGCTTCGATGTCCCCGAATCGGAACTCGACGTTGGCGTAGCCCATTTTTTCATTGTTGCGCCGGGCCTTGTCGATCATATCCTGGGTGAAGTCCACGCCGATCACCCGGCCGGACCCGCCCACGATCTTCCGGGCGATGAAGACATCGTTTCCCGCTCCCGATCCCAGATCGACCACGGTGTCGCCTGCCCGGATCCCGGCGTAATGGACCGGGAGGCCGCAGCCGAGGTTGAGGTCGGCCTCAGGGACGTAGCCGTCGATGCCCTTGTACTCGTCGTTCATGACGGTGTATCCAACCGGCCCTTCGGACGGATTGCAGGAGCATTCGCACGAACAACCCGCGCCCGCGTCGGCCTGACGGGCGATCTCGCCGTATTTCTCCTTGACGATCTTCTTGAGTTCTTTCTCGTCCTTCACTTTGAACCTCCTTCCCCTCGATTTAAGCGCCGACCGCTATTTTGTCTTTTTGGCCGGCCGTTCGATCTCCACTGGGATCGGAAGGGGCTTCCTGGGCAGCATCTCGTCCCTCATGGCCGCATGGTAAACGAAACTGGCCATCACGACGGCCGACTGGATGAGGTCCTCCGGCACGCAGTGGTCGTAGACGTCCTGGTTCGTATGGTGGAGGTTGGGGACGTAGTCAAGCGGGTCCTGGATGAACTGAAAACCCGGGATCCCGATGCCGTCGAAGGGGAGGTGGTCCGTCCCATCCGTGCTCTGGAGGGCGATCGTCTTCACCCCGAGGTCCTGGAGCGGCTTCATCCATTCCTCGAAGATCGGCTTCACCTGGAAGTTCTCCTGGATGTAGATCCCCCGGACCCGTCCCGACCCGTTGTCGTAGTTGAAGTAGCCGGAGATCTTGTTGTATTCAGGCTTGGCCAGGAGCTTGGTGGAATCGCCGAGCGGGTTCCGCCAGTTCTTCGTTTCGTCATCGAAATCGGACCGCGCGAGGGAAGCCTTGTCCGTATCGCCGAAGTGGCGGGCGACGTAGCCCCGGGAGCCGTAAAAGCCCTCTTCCTCGCCCGTCCAGAGCGCGGCCCGGATGGTCCGTTTCGGCTTGACGTTCAGGGCCTTGAGGATGCGCATCGCCTCAATGACGACGGCGCAGCCGGCGGCGTCGTCAACGGCTCCCGTGCCCCCGGTCCAAGAATCGATATGCCCGCCCAGCATCACCAGCTCGCCGTTCTTGTCCGTGCCCGGGATCTCGGCCACGACGT
>JALHVH010000209.1 GCA_022867105.1 Candidatus Aminicenantota bacterium | reverse complement strand
GGTACGTCCGGAGGCACGCGGCCGACTACGACCATTTCATCTTTTTCAGCTACCGGTATTATCACTCCTTTTTCGGAATCCGGGCCGTTCCGGAAAAGAGCGTCCTGGTCCCCACCGCCGAGCGCGACGCGGTCATCCATCTCAAGATCTTCAAGGACCTGTTCAACATGCCCCGGGCGTTCGTCTACAACTCGGTCGAGGAGAGACGGATGATCGAGGGCCTCTCCCGGAACGGCCACATCCCGGGGGACGTCGTCGGCGTCGGGACCGAGGTCCCCCCCTTTTCTTCCGGAGAACGATTCCGCGGAAGGCATGGGATCGATGGGGACTACATCCTTTACATCGGAAGGATCGATGAGAACAAGGGTTGTCACCAGCTTTTCGAACACTTTCTGAGATTCAAGACGGAAACCGGTTCACCGGTCAAGCTCGTCCTCATCGGGACGACCGTCCTTAAGATCCCTTCCCACCCCGACCTCGTTCCCCTCGGCTTCCTGCCCGAGGAAGACAAGTTCGACGCCCTGGAGGGGACGCGCCTTCTTGTCATGCCGTCTTTTCATGAAAGCCTGTCCATGGTCACCCTCGAGGCCTGGGCGATGAAGAAACCCGTCCTGGCGAACGCCCGCTGCGAGGTCCTCAAGGGCCAGTGCCTGCGGTCGAACGGCGGGCTGCTCTACGATAACTATGACGAGTTCAGGGAATGTCTGGAGCTCCTTCTGGGCTCGGAAACGCTGTGCCGGGCCGTGGGCGGGAACGGCCGGAAGTATTATGATGCCCACTACACCTGGGAAAACATCGAGAACAAGTACCTGGCCCTCATCCGCCGGTTGGAAGGGACGTGAGTCCGTGGACGTCCATCAGTTCTCAACGTCGCTGACTCACGGGGACGCCATCTCCGACGAGATGCTCGAGATCCGGAAAGCCCTCCGGGCCAGGGGGTACGGGTCGGAAATCTTCATCTGGCTCTACGACCCCCGCCTCGCCGGGCTCGTTCACGATTACCGGGAATACAAGAAGTTCAGTTCCCCCGGGAACGTCGTCATCTTCCACTTCTCGATCGGATCGCCCGTCTCCAAGATGTTCCTGCGCATCCCGGACCGGAAGATCTTGATCTACCACAACATCACGCCCTACGAGTTCTTCCTGGACACCCACAAGGTCCTGACCCGGGAATGTTACAAGGGCCGTCTGGAGATCCGCCTCTTCGCGGGCAAGGTCGACCTGGCCCTCGGGGACTCCGAGTTCAACCGGCGGGAACTCGAGCGCTCCGGGTATGCCCCGACGGGGGTCATGCCCATCCTCATGGACCTCGCCAAGTTCGAGATCCCGGGCGACCCCATCCTTCGCGATATCTATGCCAACGGCAAGACGACGCTTCTCTTCGTGGGGCGGGTCGCGCCCCACAAGAAGTTCGAGGACGTCATCAAGACCTTTTATTTCTACAAGAGATATTTCAACCCAAACTCCCAGCTCATCCTGGTCGGGGACTACCGGGGCATGGAGCGTTATCATGCCGGCCTTCAGGAGCTCGTCGGCCGGCTGGCCCTCACGGACGTCCACTTCACCGGCCACGTGGATTTCCCGGACCTTGTGTCGTGCTACCGTGCGGCAAGCTGTTATCTGAGCATGAGCGAGCACGAGGGGTTCGGCGTCCCCCTCCTCGAAGCGTTCCACATGCATGTCCCGGTCATCGGGTTCGCGGCCGGGGCGGTCGAGGAGACCATGAACGGAGGCGGCCTCCTGCTCAGAGAGAAGGACTTCCCGGCGACGGCGGCCCTCATCGACCGCCTGGATAGGGACCCCTCGCTCCGGCTGCGGGTCGTGGACGGCCAGCTCCGGGCCCTCGAAAAATACGCGGCGGAGAACGTTTCGAGGATCCTCCTGGACCACGTCGAAAGGATGTCGGCACCATGAGGGTCGACCAGCTCGTCCCGACCTTTCACCGCGGAGACGCCATCGGTGACAGCGCCTCCCAAATGAGGGATTTCTTCCGGTCGCAGGGGCTCGCTTCCGGGATTTATTGCCTGGACCGTGATGAGGGTCTTGAGGCCGAGGCCGGGACGTTCGCGGAATTCCCGGCGCCCGGACCGGGCGATGTGACGATCCTCCATTTTGCCCTGCCCTCCCCCCTGACCCAAGGATTCGCCCGGCTCAAGAGCCGGAAGGTCCTCGTCTACCACAACATCACGCCCGAGGGCTTCTTCGCCCCGTTCGACCAGGAAATGGCCCGGATCTGCCGGCTGGGACGCGAGGAGCTGGCCTCCCTGGCCCCGGTCGTTGACCTCGCCCTGGCGGATTCGGAATACAACCGCCGGGAGCTCCCGGAGCTGGGTTACAGGAAGACGGGAGTCCTTCCCCTTGTTATCGATTTCCACAAGTACGCCAGGCCCATGAGCTCCTTCGTCCACGGCCTTTACCGTGACGACCGGACCAACATCCTCTTCGTCGGCCGCGTCGCCCCGAACAAGAGGATCGAAGACCTCATCCGGACGACGTTCTACTTCAAGAAGTACATCTCGCCCCTCGTCCGGCTCATCGTCGTCGGGAAGACCTCCTCTCTCCCCAAGTACTACGAGAGCCTCGTCCTCATGGCCGATGAGTTCTTCCTCAATCCCGAGGAGATCGTCTTTACCGGTCACGTCCCTGACGAAGAGATGTTTGCCTTGTACCGGGCGTCCGACGTCTTCCTGTCCATGAGCGAACATGAGGGTTTCTGCCTGCCGCTCATCGAGAGCATGGTCTTCGACCTTCCGATCATCGCCTACGACAGCACGGCCGTTCCCTTCACCTTGGAGGGGGCTGGCGTCCTCATCAGTTCCAAAGGCCCGGACATGGTGGGAGAGCTCGTAGACCGGGTGGCCCACGACGGGGAGCTCAGGAAGCGGATCATCCAAGGTCAGCGGGCCAGGCTCGAGAGGTTCCGGAAATTGGACCTTCGGGGCACCCTCCTGGAGAAGATCAAGGAGCTCGCGCCATGATCCGTAAGATTGCGTTCGTCGTCCAGCGGTATGGAAAGGAGATCATCGGCGGTTCCGAGCTCCTTTGCCGCCTCATCGCCGAACGCCTGGCCGGGGCCGGTTATGCGGTCACGGTCTACACGACGACCGCCAAGGACTACGTGACCTGGAAGAACGAGTACCCGGATGGGACGACTATCCTCAACGGTGTCGTCATCAAGCGCTTCCGGGTAAAAAAAGAACGGAACATCGCCGCTTTCAACGAATTTTCGGACTGGATCTTTCATCATCCGCACGGCCCGGACGACGAGAAGAAGTGGATGGAACGGCAGGGACCTTATTCGCCCCGCCTCATTGAGGCCCTCTCCAAGGAGGAGACCGGCCAGGACCTGTTCATTTTCTTCACATATCTCTATTACAACACCTACTGGGGCCTCCGGGCGGTCAAGGGGGAGAACCGGGTGCTCGTCCCCACCGGCCACGATGAGCCCGCCCTGAGACTCGACCTCATGAAGGAGGTCTTTGCCCTTCCCCGGGCCTTCGTTTTCAACACGGATTCCGAAAGGGAGATGCTGGGCCGCCATTTTTCCTTCGAGGGCAAGTATGGCGATGTGGCCGGCGTCGGCATCGACCTCCCGGAGAGACCAGGGGACCCCGGTTTCCGATGGAAATACGGCCTCCTTTCACCTTATATCCTCTATGCCGGGCGGATCGAACCCGGCAAGGGCTGCCGGGAACTTCTCGACAACTTTCTGAGATACAGCCGCAAGGACCCCGAACTCGAGCTCGTGTTCATCGGAAACCTCCTCATGGACCTTCCGGACCATCCCAAGGTGCGCTATCTGGGCTTCGTGTCCCCCGAGGACAAGAACGATGCCATGGCTTCGGCGCTGGCGACCGTCCATCCTTCCCACTTCGAGAGCCTGTGCATGGCGGCCCTCGAGTCCCTGGCCGTCCGGACGCCCATCCTGGTCCAGGAAGGGGCTGATCCGCTCAAACAGCACTGCCTCAAGGGGCGGTGCGGTCTGTTCTACTCGAATTATCCGGAGTTCGAGGGGGGGTTGGACCTCCTTTTGAGGGACGAGCGGCTGCGACGCGCCCTGGGGAGCAACGGGTTCGATTATGTGTCCCGGAATTACACTTGGCCCATGATCATTCAAAAATATGAAAAGCTCTTCGAACACATGCTCGGCCCGGGATCCCGCGCGGACTCCGGGGCGAATTGACTTGGATCAACTTATGTGTTAGGGATGGACTTAAAAGAAGGGTAGCGGCTTTATGGCTTTTGTCAATTTCGCAACGAAGAACCTGGCCATTAAGATCGTCTACTATGGTCCTGGCCTGAGCGGCAAGACGACCAACCTCCGCTACATCTACTTCAAGCTGGATTCCGCTTTCCGGGGCGACTTCGTCTGCCTGGAGACCGATACCGAACGGACCTTCTTCTTCGACCTCCTCCCCATCAAGGCCGGCCTCATCGGCGAATTCAGGGTCCACTTCCAGCTGATGACCGTTCCCGGCCAGGCCTTCTACGAGGCCTCCCGGAAGAGCGTCCTGAAAGGGGCCGATGGCATTATCTTCGTGGCCGACTCCCAGATCCCGCTCCTCGACGCCAACCTGGAGAACTTCGACGGCTTGCGCCGCAACTGTCTGGAACACAACATCGACCTCAACCAGATCCCGCTCGTTTTTCAATACAACAAGCGGGACCTGAACTACCT
>JALHVH010000208.1 GCA_022867105.1 Candidatus Aminicenantota bacterium | reverse complement strand
TGGGCACGCGGGAGAGAAAGGAAAGGGAGTTCGAGACGCGGCGGAGGCTCATCCTGGCCACGGCCACGGACCTCTTCCAGAAGAACGGCTTCGCCGGCGTGACGCTCGACGACATCGCGTCGGCCATCGAGTTCAGCAAGGGAACGATCTACAACCACTTCGGGAGCAAGGAGGAGATCTACGCGTCGATCCTGGTCGAGCACTTGAACATCCTCCTTTCCTGCTTGAAAGAGGCGGCCAGGACCGGCCGGAACACGCCTGAGAGGCTCCGGAACTCCATGAAAGCCTACGTCCGTTTCTACCGCGAACACAGGGAATACTTCAAGCTCCTGTTCTTCATCGACCTGGTCAGCGACCATTACCGGGTCCCGGACGCCCTGCTGAAGGAGATCCGAACCCTGAAGATCGCCTGTCTCCTCGAGCTCCAGAACGTCGTCAGGGAGGGGGTGCGGTCCGGTGAACTCGAGGGGGGCCGCCCGGACGCCCAGGTCAGCCTGGTCATGTGGGGGATGATCAACGGGATCATCCAGCTTGTCGAATCACGGCAATTCAAGGAGGAGGACCTCGACCGGCTCATCGGCCTGGGTTTCGAGATCGTCCTCCGCGGTCTCAAGCGCAAGGCCGAATGACATCACGGAGGCAACGAAATGGACCTGTTCCAAAAATGCCGGCAGTTCTCGAGGGCGAAAGAGATCATCGACGCGGGGGTCTTCCCCTATTTCCAGGTCATCGAGGAGAACCACGGCCCCGTCGTCCGGATGGAAGGCCGGGAGGTCATAATGGCCGGAAGCAACGACTACTTGGGCCTGTCCCAGCACCCCGAGGTGATCGAGGCCTCGGTGAAGGCCGTCGAGTCCTTTGGGTCGAGCTGCTCCGGCTCGCGGTATCTTAACGGCACGTCCATCCTCCACACGTCGCTGGAAAAGGAGCTGGCCGATTTCCTGGGGGTCGAGGCCTGCCTGGCCTTCACCACGGGCTACCTGACGAACCAGGGCGTCATCCCCACCCTTGTCCAGAAGGGCGAGTACCTGATCTCCGACAAGGAGAACCACGCCAGCATCGTCACCGGGGCATGGATCGCCAGGGCCCGGGGCGCCCATGTCCTCAGGTATAAGACCAACGATATGACCGCCCTGGAGGATATCTTGAAGAGCGTTCCCCCAGACGCCCCGAAGCTTATCGTCACCGACGGGGTCTTCAGCATGTCCGGCCGGATCGTCAACCTCCCCGGGCTCGTCAAGCTGGCCAAGGCTTATGGGGCCCGGGTCATGATCGATGAGGCTCACGCCATGGGCGTCCTCGGCCGGGGCGGCCGCGGTACCTGCAGCCACTTCGGCCTAAGGAACGGGCCTGATGTCGAGTTGACCATGGGGACCTTCAGCAAGTCTTTCGCTTCGCTGGGCGGGTTCATCGCCGGCGAAAGGCGGGTCATCGATTACATCAAGTACAATTCCCAGGCTTTCATCTTCAGCGCCAGCATGGCTCCCGGAAATGTCGCGGCCGTCCGTGCTTCCCTGGCCATCATCAGGCGGGAGCCGGAAAGGATCGAACGGCTCCGCCGCATCGCCGACGAGATCCGGGAAGGGCTGAAAAACCAGGGCTTCAAGCTCATGGAAGGGGGGACCCCTATTCTGCCCGTGATCATTGGCGACGACATGATGACCTTCCGTTTCTGGCGGCGGCTCCTCGAGGAAGGCGTCTTTGTGAACGCCGTTGTCTCGCCCGCCGTTCCGCAGGGCCTCCAGCTCATCAGGCTCAGCCTTATCGCGACCTACGAACAAAAGCACATCGACGGCATCCTCGGAGCGTTCCACAAGGTCGGGAAGGAGTTCGATCTGATCGAATAGGGCTATTCCCGGGAGGGTTCGGGCGGCCGCGTTGACTTTGTCCGTTTCCTCGCCTAGAATCGGCCCGAACGCCCGTGTTCGAAAACGCCATGGAACAGAACGCCCCCGAAAAAGCCGGCCTCCCCCGGGTGCTCGGCGTCGCGAGCGTCATCGGGATCGTCATGGGGACCATGATCGGCTCGGGGATCTTCATCGTGCCCGCTTCCATAGCCGCCGGGCTCAAATCGCCCATCCTGATGCTCGCGGTCTGGGTCGCGGGCGGGCTCCTGACCTTTTTCGGGGCCCTGTCCCTCTCTGAGCTCGGGGCCGCTTTCCCTCAGGCGGGCGGAATGTACGTCTATCTCAAGGAGGCTTACGGGCCGCTCACCGGTTTCCTTTTCGGCTGGGCCCTCTTCCTGGTCATCGACTCGGGGACGATCGCCAC
>JALHVH010000207.1 GCA_022867105.1 Candidatus Aminicenantota bacterium | reverse complement strand
TGAAGGCTTGGATGAGGAACGCCTCCGGAGAGGTTCCGGTCATCATCGCGTCCAACCTCCAGTTCGTCATCACCGTTCTTATTCTCTCCATCGTCCAGATGTTCTTCGACTATATGAAGGTCCACATCGTCGTCCACGACGGCAGGAAGGTCCTCGAGGCGGCGGCCGCGACGCTGTCCTTCATCGGGAAAAGGTTTATCAGAGCCTGGGGGCTTTATCTCCTGGTCGGCCTCCTGTTTATCGCGGCGACCGCCGTCTTCATCGCGGTGACGAACGTTCTCCCGGGAACGGGAGTGGCGGCCTTGGCCCTGGGATTCCTCTGGGCCCAGGCCTACATCCTGGCGCGGATCTGGATCAAGGTCCTCTTCTTCGCCACCGAAATCGACTTTACCAGGATGGACCGGGTCGAATGAAGATCCGGTTCCTCGGGGCGGCCCAACAGGTGACAGGGTCCTGCTACGCCCTGGAGGTCGGGGGACTGAATATTCTCGTGGATTGCGGCCTCTATCAGGAACGCTCCTTCCTCGGAAGGAATTGGGATCCCTTTCCAATCCCGCCGGATAAAATAGACTTCCTTCTTCTGACCCATGCCCACCTCGACCACTGCGGCCTCATCCCCAGGCTGGTCCGGCAAGGTTTTTCCGGAAGGATCCTGACGACCCCGGCCACGGCCGACCTCCTGTCGATCGTCCTTATGGATTCCGCCAGGATCCAGGAGGAAGACGCGGCCTTCAAGAAAAAGCGCCATCAGAAGGAGGGCCGCCGCGGTCCTCACGAAGAAATCCCGCTCTATACCGTCGAGGACGTCCAGCGGGCCCTGCCCCTCGTCGAGGAGGTCGGATACGAAGCGCCGGCGGCCCTCAATGATCGCGTATCGGTCACGTTCCGCGACGCCGGGCACATCCTGGGTTCGTCCATGCTCGAGGTTCGGGTCCGGGAGAACGGGGAAGAGAGGATCCTTGTTTTTTCAGGAGACATCGGCCAGTGGGACAAGCCGATCGTCCGCGACCCTTCCGTGTTCAAGCGGGCGGATTATATCATCATGGAAACGACCTACGGCGACCGCAACCACGAGGACATGAAGGACGTGGAGAAACTCCTCTGCAACATCATAGACCGGGCGATCGAAGCCGGCGGCAACGTCGTCATCCCCACCTTCGCCATCGAGAGGGCCCAGGAGCTGATGTTCCACTTCGGCCGGCTCCGCCGGGAGAAATGTTTTCCCCCGGTCCTTATCTTTCTCGACAGCCCGATGGCCGTGAATGTGACCGAAGTCTTCGAACGCCACCCCGAGTGTTTGGACGAAGAGACCCTGAAGCTTTTTCGTGAGGGAAACAAACCCTTCGAATTCCCGGGCTTGAAATTCATCCGGAGGATCGACGAGTCCAAGGCGATCAACGCGATCAAAGGCTCATGCGTCATCATGGCCGGTTCGGGCATGTGCACGGGCGGGAGAGTCAAACAGCACCTTCTCAGGAACATTTCAAGGCCCGAGTCCACCATCCTTTTCGTGGGGTTCCAGGCCAGGGAGACTCTCGGCCGACAGATCCTCGAGGGGAACCGCCGCGTCCGCATCCTCGGACAGGAGCTTCCGGTCATGGCCCGCATCGAGAAGATCCTCGGATTCTCGGCCCACGCCGACCGGAAGGCGTTGTTTCGCTGGCTCGACGCCCTGGAATCGCCCCCGCGGACGCTTTTCCTGACCCACGGCGAAAAAGAGGTCCCCCTCAAGCTCGGGGCGGAGATCAGCCGGGACCGTGGCTGGAATGTCGAGGTCCCGGAATACCTCCAGGAATTCGAACTTGGCTGAGGCCGAAAAGCCTTAGAAGGACGCTTGTCTCAGGCCGGTTTCCGCTTCGTCGCCGCCGCTTCGTCCTTGAAATAATTGATCCGAAACGAATAGGACTTTCTGGGGTTCATCATGAAAGACTCCGTAAGCCGGACGCCTATCTCCTTGGCCGGGAGCACAGAAAAGATGAACTTCTGGCCGGAGACGTCCCAACCCTTATAGCCGGGGGCGAAACTCTTGCCCGGCCAAAGTCCCAGGGCTCGTCCATGCTTCTTCAGCCAAGCCTCGGCCTGCTTCGAGACGCAGGCGACCGCTTCGGATCCCAGCCAGTCGAGAACAAAGCCCCTGAGCATGTCTCCGCCGGACATCAGCCTGGCCACCGTCCCTTCAAGTTCCGGGCCTATGGTGCAAAGGCAGAGCGCGGCCTTTTCGGCGTTCCGAAAAATGGGATGGTCCGGAAGTTCAGCGGAGTCGAGGATGGCCGCCAGGACCCGCGGCCGGACGAGTTTTTTTGCGTTCTCAGCTTCCTCGTAGACGATGAGCCTGATCCCGGGATCGATGTCGCGAGCAGGCTTTCTATAGCCCAACCGGACGAGGACCCTCCGTACCTCGAGGGAGATCGCGATGTCCGGAGGGCCCCCGATCAACCGAGGCAACTTGACGCCCCTCGTTCTTTCCCGGCCATCAGTTCCCGGACTCCGGGAGCGAAGGGACGCCCATGGCTTTGGCGTAGCCCATCATGATCTTCCGGAGCTCGACGGCCTTGTCCGCTTCCAAGGTT
>JALHVH010000206.1 GCA_022867105.1 Candidatus Aminicenantota bacterium | reverse complement strand
GCCGAAGACCAGGAACTTGGCCAGAAACCCCCCGGTCGGCGGAAATCCGGCCAGAGAGAGCAGGAATACGGACAGCATGGCCCCTATCCAAGGCGACCTTAAGCCGGTCCCGGCGAATTCATCAAGATCCAGACGTTCCTTTTCGCCGTGGCCCAAAGCCACCAAGGCGCTAAACGCGCCGATGTTCATGAAAGCATAGACGACAAGGTAGAAGGCCAGACCCGGACCGTCCCCCGAGATCACGGCGATGAGCGCGTAGCCCGTGTGGGCAATGCTTGAATAAGCGAGGATCCGCTTGATATTCCTCTGACGGAGGGCCGCCAGGTTTCCGACGATCATGGTCAGAGCGGCCGCGGTTGCAAGAAGCCAACGGAATTGCCCCGGTCTTCCCGGCCCGGCCCAAAACGGCCCCAGGAGGCGCATGAGGACGGCAAGTCCGGCCGCCTTGGGAACGACCGAGAAAAAGGCCGTAACCGGGGTGGGCGCACCCTCATAGACGTCGGGGGCCCACATGTGAAACGGGACGATGGCAATCTTGAAGCCAAAGGCCGCCAGAAAGAGACCTGATCCGGCCAGAGCGGTCCAGGACGGAGGCGACCTCCGAAGCGCGGCGAGGATCGCCGGAACGTCCAGAGAGCCGGCGGCGCCATAAAGAAACGCCAGCCCGAAGATCAGGAAGGCGCCGGCCAGGCTTCCCGTCATGAAGTACTTGACGGCCGATTCCGCGGACCTCGGGTCATCCCGCTTGAGCCCTGCCAGGGCATAGCTCGCGACGGAAAGGACCTCCAGGCCGAGAAAGATCACGATGAGGTCCAGGGAGGAAACCATGATCACGGCGCCGGAGACGGCCAGGAGGAGCAGAGCGTGGAAGGCGCCCGTGTCCATTCCATGGGTGGGGACATACCGAAGGCCGATCAGGATGATGAGCACCCCCGTCATGGCGATAAGAACAAGGAAGACAATGGAAAAGTCGTCCAAGAGAAGCCTGCCTCCGAAATAGGAGCAGGCTTTCCCCCAAGAGCGCAGGCCTAGGACGGAGCTCGCAGCGAGGGCGATGGCGCCGATTGGGGCAGGGAAGCGGCGGCCGGACCTCCCCTTGGAGAAGGCGTCGACGAGCAGGATGAGGAGCACAGCCCCGACGATGACGGCCAGCGGAGCCGACGCGAGGAGTGTATTCATCGCGTCTCCCTTTTACCGCCGTTCGCGCCCAAAACTCCGGGGCACCTGGCGCTGGCCGCTCCGGGCAACAGGGAGACGCGCTCTTTTCCCTTCGCCAGGGCTAGGGCCCTTGCGACCGAGGCGTCCATCTTTCTGAGGAACGGTCCGGGAAAAAGGCCCATCCAGAACATCAGGACGATCACAGGCACGAGGACCGCCAACTCCCTTTTCCCGACGTCCTTGAAGGCCCGGACGGGCTCATGAACGATCGGCCCGTGCATCACTTTTTGGAAAAGCAGGAGCAGGTAAGCAGCCGAGAGGACGGCCGTGGCGACCGCCGGGACCGCGAGGACCTTGTTCGAGGTGAAGATCCCGAAAAAGCAGAGGACCTCGCCGACGAAGCCGTTGAGCCCGGGGAGCCCCATCGACGAAAGGATGACGATGAGCAAGAGCGCCGAAAAGATCGGCATTTGGCGGCCGACCCCGCCGAATTCCTTGATCTGCCGGGTGTGAGAGCGTTCGTAGAGGAGCCCCACGCAGAGGAACAGGGCCCCGGTGCTCAGACCTTGATTCAGCATCTGATAGAGGGCCCCCTCCAGGGCTTCGAAATTCAAAGAGAACACGGCCAGCATGATAAGTCCCATATGGCTTATGCTCGAGTAGGCCACG
>JALHVH010000205.1 GCA_022867105.1 Candidatus Aminicenantota bacterium | reverse complement strand
GGAATTCCTGTTCAAAAGACGTATCCTCCGTCATCGGCGGCCCTCCGGAAAGGAGCCGGAGATCCGCGAGCAGGCTTCGAACATGGAACACGCGGTGGCAATGATCGGGACGTTGTTTTTCATGGCCTCGTCCACAACCCCCGCGTCCGGGCGTTTCCCTTGAACGACGACGATAGCCATGGCCTCAGCCAGGCGGGCGGTCCGGACGACATGGGCGTTGACGAGTCCCGTCAAGAGGACCGACCCGGGGTCCATGAAGGCCAGCACGTCGCTCATCAAGTCCGAAGCAAAGACCTTCACACATTCGGCCTCGAGGCCAAGGCCCCGGGTCAGCAGCTCTCCGCTGAGCAAAGCCTGCATTTCTTTAAGAATCATTACCGTCCTTGACCGCCCGAGCCTTTTCGTTTCTCCAGGCCATATCTATTATTATATGGAGGGACCGAACGCGTCAAGAAGGTGAATGGGGTCAGTACATGCGTGACACCTGGGCTCTTTGAGTTCTTTTCCATTGGAGATAATACTCATTGGGGGTTTGCAGGTGCAAGGCCCGGTGGGGCCGGATATAATTATGGCCATATTCATACTTGGCCAGCTGCTTGTTATGCTCCCCGACGTCCAACGACACGTCCTCCACTTCGTAAAACTCCTCCCGATGAGTTCGGTTACTCCGCTCAACCCCTCCGTTGAGCTCCGGGCGGTGGGGAGGATTAAGGAACAACAGGATCTTGGCTCTTCGACAAGCCACTTCGAACTGGTCCATGAACTCCGAGCCGCCATCGATCTGGATGGCCTTGATCCGAAAAGGAAACTTCGTCTTCAGATGGTGTAAAAAGTCCGCGGCCGCCGTGCTGGTCTGCCTCCTGTAAGCCTTCACCCCAACCAACTTCGAGATCTGGTCCCAGGCGCTAAAATGGAACCGTTCCTCATTAGGAATCAACCGGATCCTGAGGGTATCGACCTGAACCAGGTCCCCGGGAGCTTCCACCTTATATCCCTTAGGCTTTCGGGTAGCATACCGAGGCTTGCGCCTGCGCTTACGCGCTAACTTCGCTTGCCTGACGTTCTCCGGCTCCACCAGCAGGCCCCGGGCCTTGAGCTTCTTCATCTCCCGCCCGACCGTACTCCCGGAGATCTCGATCCCTTCTCTCTTGAGCACGACCGCCAGCTTATCCCGGCCCCAACGGGGATGCTCCTCCCGCAACTCCTGGACTCTCTCTACCACCTTCACGGGGCTCTCGGACTTGCGAACACGCCGGGGTCGCCTCGATTCCTCCTCGAGGGTTGTCAGATCATAAGGGTCGAACCGGTTTTTCCATCGGTAGAACGTCTGGGCAGAGATCCCGAAGTACCGGCAGGTCTGCCTGGCGTTTTGACTGCGGCCATAATGATCCATCCACCGCAGCCTCTTGGCTGCATCCCGGGAGATCGTCCCCTGGCGGACCAAGGACCGGATGTACTCTGAACCAGGAATAAAAGACCCATAGGTCGTTGTAGCCTGAAGGTACATAGCGCCACCTATCTTTCCCTAGGTGTCACTAATGTATCTGACCCTACACATTCCCGGGTCTTTGAGCACTAACCGAAAAATCGGAAACCGAGTGAAGAGAGGGGATTTTAAAAGCGG
>JALHVH010000204.1 GCA_022867105.1 Candidatus Aminicenantota bacterium | reverse complement strand
TTTTCTTTTTTTCATGAAGGGACGGGGCATCAGGCCCCCTAAAGGGGAAGTTTATTTCTCCGTGGAAGGGGGGAACGGGGAGCTCGGATTCTATATCGTCTCGGACGGCACAGACAGGCCTTACCGGCTCCACCTTCGCGCCCCGTGTTTCCACATTGTCTCGGCCCTCGAACGTCTGATCAAGGGTCGCTACGTAGCCGATGTCATCCCGACGTTCGGATCGCTCAACATGATCGGGGGGGAGCTCGACCGATGAGTCACGGATTCGCTCCCATGGTCTTGGATGAGGTCCGCGCGGTCGCCTCCCGCTTTCCCCGCAAAGAGGCCGCCCTGCTACCGGTTCTCCAGGTCCTGCAAAGGGTTACGGGTGCGCTCGGACCGGCCGAAGAGAAGTTGGCGGCGGAGCTCCTGGGCCTAGAACCCGTCCGGGTCAGGGAGGCCGTAACGTACTATGCCCTCTTCAGACAAAAACCTGCGGGACGACATATCATCCAAATTTGCATCAATCTGAGTTGCTCGATGGCCGGAGCGGGACATTCCCTTGCCGGCCTCCAAACCAGGCTGGGTATCGGACCCGGAGAGACCACCCCGGACGGAAGGTTCACTCTGCTCACGGTGGAATGTCTGGGAAATTGTGACCGGGCCCCCTGCCTCATGGTCGACGTGGACGATCACGGCCGCGTTCAGGAAGAACAGCTTGACGAAATTCTGGGAAGATATTCATGACTCGAGAAGTGCCGGAACTGATGGACTTGACGGAGCACCTTTTCGAACTCGATGTCTACAGGAGCCGGGGGGGTTATGACGCCGCCCGGAAGGCTCTGGGAATGTCCCCGGTCGCGGTCCTGGCCGAGGTCAGGGACGCCGATCTGAAGGGCAGGGGAGGGGCGGGCTTTCCAGCCGGGGTGAAATGGGGGTTCATCCCCAGGGATGGGAAAAAGCCCGTTTATCTTTGCGTCAACGCGGACGAGGGCGAGCCCGGCACCTTCAAGGATCGCTGGCTGCTGACCCATGACCCGCATCTTCTCCTCGAAGGCATCATCATCACGGCTTATGCGGTGGGGGCCCATGACGGCTTCATCTATGTTCGGGGGGAATATGAAGCCGCGGCTCTGAGGCTCGACCGGGCGATCGACGAAGCCCGCGCCGCCGGGTTCCTGGGCGAAAAGATTTTTGGTACGGAATTCGGCTTGGACCTCACGGTCTTTAGGGGAGCCGGGGCTTATATCTGCGGAGAGGAGACGGCCCTCCTCGAGTCCCTCGAAGGGAAGAGGGGCGAACCGCGGTTGAAGCCTCCCTTCCCGGCTTCAGTCGGCCTCTTCCGATGTCCCACGGTCATCAACAACGTCGAAACGGTCTCGAACGTACCTCGCATCCTGCGGGACGGGTCGGAGGCGTTCCGGAAGCTCGGTCGGCCCGGGGACGGGGGCACGCGCCTCTTCAGTGTCAGCGGCGCGGTTGTGAAACCGGGGCTCTACGAGGTTCCCGTTGGCGCTCCCTTGAAAGGCCTCATCTTCGAGCATGCCGGAGGATTGCCGCCCGGCCGAACGCTCAAGGCCGTCATTCCTGGGGGCTTGTCGGCCCCGGTCCTCCGGGCAGATGAGATCGACCTTCCGCTCGATGGCGACTCCCTCTTCCGGGCCGGCTCGATGATCGGCTCCGGCGCCGTCATCGTCATCGACGACGGCACGTCCATGCTCGACGTCCTCGGGATCATGACGAGGTTCTACGCCCACGAATCCTGTGGCCACTGCACGCCGTGCCGCATCGGGACGTCGTGGATGCACAAGATCGTCGTCCGGCTGGCTTCGGGGAATGGAAACATGGAAGACATCGATGGGATCGCCCGCGTCGCCTCTGCCATCAAGGGACGGACGCTTTGTCCCATGGGAGACGCCGCCGCCCTGTCCGTCCTGGCCCTCGTTACGAAATTTAGAACGGAATTCGGGTCCCGCATCGAAGAATGTCGGGCAAGGAACCGATCATGGTGAAGATCCGCATCGACGACCGCATGCTGGAAGCTGCCGAGGGTTCGACCGTGCTGAAGGTCGCCCTCGCTGCGGGCGTTGATGTCCCCCATTTCTGCTACCATCCCGCGTTCGAACCTGAGGGGAGCTGCCGGATGTGTCTTGTGGAGATCGAGGGCGACCCCAAGCTTGAATTGGCGTGTTCCACGAAGGTGAGGGATGGGATGAACGTCCTGACCTCGAGCCCGAAGGTCATAGAGGCCAGAAAAGAGGTCCTCGAGTTCCTGTTGGCCGAGCATCCGCTG
>JALHVH010000203.1 GCA_022867105.1 Candidatus Aminicenantota bacterium | reverse complement strand
CGATACCCTCTAGAGTAAGGTTTTTAAATGGCTTGACAGGCCTTTTTCGGGCTCTTTAACGAATCCAACGGATCACCCCGGAAGGACTTGGAGACATCCCTCCATCCTGTATGAGCGCTCCTGATCCCGAGGCCTTTCAGTCATACGGATCGTTATTGAACCGTCGCAGGAACCGGGCCGGCCGAAAATCGCCAAAATAAATTTTGACAAAATCGGCCGGATTCTCTATACACTTATTGCGTTGGATGAACTCTTCGGAATCTTTGCAGGAGATCAAAGGGAGGAGTGAGATGCTCGAGGCCTATTTTACCCAGGAGAAGGAACGAGCGAAGATGGGAATTCCACCGCTTCCGCTCAGCCCGGCGGAAACCGGGGAGGTCTGCCGGTTTCTGGAAGCCCCCGAAGGCGGAAGGGGCGAGCTTATCCTGGCGCTCTTGAGGGACAGGGTCTCGCCCGGCGTTGATCCTGCGGCCAGGGTCAAAGCGGAGTGGCTGACAAGGATCGGCCGGGGAGAGACGATCTCTCCCCTCGTTTCCCGTAAGGACTCTGTGTTCCTTCTGGGAACGATGCTGGGGGGCCATAACCTCGGGCCGCTCGTCGCGTTCCTGGAGGAGCCGGAGCTGGCCGCAGCGGCGGCCGAGGCTCTGAAGAAGACCATCCTTGTTTACGGAGCGTTCGACGCCGTTCTGGGGATGTCGTTGAAGAACCCGTTCGCCCGGTCCGTCCTCGAATCCTGGGCGGCGGGCGAGTGGTTCCTTTCGAAGCCCGCGTTCCCGACGTCGCTAACGGTCAAGGTTTTCAAGGTGGACGGAGAGATCAACACCGATGACTTCTCTCCGGCCAAACACGCTTCGACACGACCCGACATCCCTCTGCATGCGCTTGCCATGGGAGAAACCCGTTTCCCGGACGGGAACGGGACGATCCGCGCCTTTCAAGAGGAAGGCCGGAAGGTGGCCTTCCTCGGCGACGTGGTCGGCACCGGGTCGTCAAGGAAATCGGCCTGCAATTCCGTGATGTGGCACATCGGCGAGGACATCCCCTTCGTTCCCAACAAGAGGAGGGGCGGCATCGTGCTCGGCGGGCTCATCGCCCCCATTTTCTTCAACACGGCCGAGGACTCCGGCGGCCTGCCTATCATGTGCGATGTCGGCCGGATGAAAACGGGAGACGTCATCATCATCGACACGAACGCTTGTGTCGTCAAGAACGAAGCGGGAGCGGAGATCGCGAGGTTCGAATTCAAGCCCGTCACCATCAAGGACGAGTTCAGGGCCGGGGGGCGGCTGAACCTGATTATCGGAAGGCAGCTGACCGGAAGGGCACGAAAGGCGCTCGGGATGGGCGAAGCGGAATTCTTCACTGCGATCGAAAATCCAAGGCCCGGGCCGGGGCAGGGTTTTTCCCTGGCCCAAAAGATCGTCGGAAAGGCGTGCGGCGTCGATGGCGTCCTTCCGGGGGCGGCCTGCGAGCCGAGGATGACGACCATCGGCTCCCAGGACACGACGGGACCGATGACGGCCGACGAGCTCAAGGAGCTGGCCTGCCTCGAGTTCCAGGCCGACCTCTTCATGCAGTCGTTCTGCCACACGGCGGCCTATCCCAAGCCCGCCGACGTCAGAATGCACAAGACCCTGCCCGCGTTCGTCATCGACAGGAAAGGGGTCGCCCTCAAGCCCGGGGACGGTATCATTCATTCCTGGCTGAACCGGCTCCTCGTTCCGGACGCGATGGGGACGGGCGGGGATTCGCACACCCGCTTTCCCATCGGGCTGAGCTTCCCCGCGGGTTCGGGCCTCGTCGCTTTTGCCGGGGCCCTGGGCTTCATGCCCCTGGACATGCCCGAGTCCGTCCTGGTCCGGTTCTCGGGAAAGCTCAAACCGGGGATCACCCTGCGTGACGCCGTCAACGCCGTCCCCTATTTCGCGATCAAGGAAGGGCTTTTGACGGTCGCCAAGAAGGGGAAGAAGAACGTCTTTAACGGCCGCCTGATCGAGATGGAAGGGCTGGAGGACCTGGCCGTGGAACAGGCTTATGAGCTGACCGATGCCACGGCGGAACGTTCGGCGGCCGGGGGTGTCATCGCCCTCGGCGAAGAAAGGGTCGCTGAGTTCCTCCGGAGCAACATCGCGCTGATGCGGAGGATGATCGTGGAAGGGTACAGGGACGCCGGGACGCTTGAAAAGAGGATCGAAGCCTGCGAGGCCTGGTTGAAGTCCCCCGTTCTGCTCAAGAGGGACGGTCATGCCGCCGGCTATGCCGCGATCCTCGAAGTCGACCTGGGGGCCGTCCGGGAACCCATCCTGGCCTGCCCCAATGACCCCGACGATGTCAGGCTCCTGTCGGAGGTCGCGGGGGACTCTATCGATGAGGTTTTTATCGGCTCCTGCATGACGAACATCGGCCACTTCAGGGCGGCGAGCCGGATCTTCGAAAAGGCCGGATACCTCGCGACCCGGGTCTGGCTCACGCCGCCGACGAAAATGGACGCCGCCCAGCTTATGCGCGAGGGCCATTATTCGATCTTTTCCGGAGCCGGGGCGAGGATGGAGATCCCGGGGTGCTCATTGTGCATGGGAAACCAGGCAAGGGTCCGGCCGAAGGCGACCATCATCTCCACTTCGACGCGGAATTTCGACGACCGGATGGGGGACGGGGCCCGTGTCTACCTCGGCTCCGCCGAGCTGGCGGCCGTCGCCGCCCTTCGGGGCCGACTGCCTACGGCCGACGACTATTTCTCCGTGATGAACGAGAAGGTCCTGCCCAACGCCTCGGACATCTATCGTTATCTCGAATTCCATAAGATGAAGGATTTCACGTTGAGCTATACGGGCTGAATCCGCCCGACGGTTTCAGATTTGATCGACGAATGATATGACAGGAGGCACCATGATCCGTTTAGACGGCCGAAAGGCCCTGATCACAGGTGGTTCGCGGGGGATCGGCCGGGCCGCGGCCATCATGTTCGCCCGGGCCGGCTGCGACGTCGCCATCAACTACCAGCGAAACAAGACGGCGGCCGACGAGGTCCAAAAAGAGGTCGGGGAGCTAGGCCGGGAGTGCCTTGTTTACAGGGCCGAGATCTCCATGAAAAAGGACGTTGACGACATGATCGCGGACATCGACAAAAAATGGGGCGGCTTGGATATCGCCGTGAACAACGTCGGGATCTGGACCTATCTCGAGATGGGGTCCATGGACGAATGCGTTCTGAGAGAGACCATGGCCGTCAACGTCGAAGGTGTCTTCTACGTGTGCAATGCGGTCGTTCCCCTCATGAAAAGACGAGGACGGGGGTGGATCATCAACGTCGCGTCCACCGCCGCCGTCCGGGGAGAGGCCTTCCACTCCCATTACGCGGCAAGCAAGGGCGCCATGGTTGCCATGACCAAGTCGCTGGGGGTCGAGCTCGCCCCCCACAACATCCGCGTCAACGGTGTGGCCCCCGGCTGGGTGGATACCGACATGTGCACGGAGGTCTTCAGCCGGCCCGGGTTCCGTGAAAAGGTCAGGCAGTCCATCCCTCTCAAGAGGATCCCGGCCCCGGAGGACATCGCCGGGCCGATCCTTTTTCTGGCCTCGGACCTGGCGGTCCACATCACCGGCGAAACCCTGAACGTCAACGGCGGGGCCGTTCTCTGCGGCGGATGAGGGCTTGCCAAACCGGGAAGTTTCTGGTAACATTTTGGACATCGCGTATTTCGGACGGAGCCTTGGACGGAACAAATCACTTGACAGGGTTTTTTTAATTGTGTTAATCAAAGAAGGTATTCATGGCTAAGAAGTTCTTTTCCGTCATCATCGTTCCGCATTCCAAGACCAATTTCAAGACGCTGACCTTCTCCAAGAGGTCCATGAAGGTCCTCGTCGGCGGGGCGGCGATCGTCCTTGTGGTTCTTGCGGTTTTCTTGGTCGACTATTTTTCGATGACCGTCATCCGCTCAAAGTACAGGACTCTGGCCAGAGAAAACACGGAACAGAAAGAAATGATCTCCCATTATGAAGGATCCATCAAGCGGCTCAAGAGCACGGTCTCGAGTTTCGAGAGCTATGCCAAGAAGCTCAATATCATGATGGGCTTCAAGTCCCCGGACGTGATCCTGGG
>JALHVH010000202.1 GCA_022867105.1 Candidatus Aminicenantota bacterium | reverse complement strand
CTCATCGAGGAAGCGGTCGAACTTCCCGTCCGCGATCTCCTGGAGGATCGTCTTGTGCTGGTCTTCCATCATCCCGCTGATCATCTTCTTGATGTTCGGGCTGTTGAGGAAGGATGTGTAGAAGGTCTTCTTGGAGGTCAGGAGCTTCCCGGACTTGTAGATGAGGGACTCCACGTAGCGGGCGCCCAGACCCTTGTCCTGGGTTTGAACGAGGAAATTCGCCCCCTTGTAGTCGAAACGGGTATTGTAACCGTCAAACATCTTGGTCCCAGCATGATTATACACCGATGGGGGGAGAGTGCAAGATTTCGTTTGCTCCCGAAGCCGCAGGCTGTGGTCTCAGGCTTCAGCCTGAGCTTGCACCATTGGAAGCAACGGCGCATAAACGCAACCTTAAGCCGGCGGCGACATTCCGACGGCCCGCTCCTTTTATTGACAAACCCCTTCCAGTTGGTATAATAAATTGATCCGAATAGGTTTGCTATGCTTATCGACATCGATCGTTTGCCGAAAGAGGGAATTCACGTCTCCAGGGACTTCGAGTTCCTGAGCGTCGAGCTCGTCGAGGAGAACGCCGTTTTCCTTGAGCCGACGCGTGCCGACGTCCTGGTCCAGAGGGTCGGCGAGGAGATCTGGATCAAGGGCAGGGTCTCATCCCGGCTGAGCTTCGTCTGCAGCCGCTGCCTGACGCCGTTCGAGTTCCCCATAGATTCTAAGTTCGACCTCGTCTATATGCCCGAGGAAATGGCGGCGGGGAAGGACGAGCTGAACGACGAAGACATGGACAGGATGTTCTATTCCGACCGCAATATTGACCTCCGGTCGGTCATCCTGGAGCAGCTGAACCTGACCTTCCCCCCGAAGCCCCTCTGCTCGGAGGCTTGCGAGGGGATCTGCGCCGTCTGCGGCGAACTCATCCGTGACGGCACGTGCGCGTGCCTGGTCAAAGAATCGGATTTCAGGTTCGAAAAACTTAAATTCCTGGTGAAAGACAAGAGTTAATATGCCAAATCCAAAAAGACGCCATTCACTCTCGAGAAAAGGCAAAAGAAGGGCCCACGATTTTCTGATCCTGCCCACCTTCTCCGTCTGCTCGAACTGCGGCAACCCGAAGCTTCCCCACCGGGCCTGCCCCGATTGCGGCTTCTACAAGGGCCGGCAGGTCATTGCAGGCGCTGGAGACTGATAACGGGGCGTGGCATGAAGATCGCTGTTGACGCGATGGGGAGTGATTTCGGCCCCAAGGTCCCCGTGGAGGGGGCCGTCCGCGCCGCCGAGGAATACGGTGTTGACGTCGTCCTGGTCGGCATCGAGAATGTCATCAAGAAGGAGCTGGCCAAGCTCGGCGCTCCCTGCAACCGCATCACGATCCTCGACGCCCCCGAAGCCATCAGCATGGGCGACGGGATCCTGTCCATCCGGAAGAAGCGGCAGTCCTCCATCCGCGTCGGGACCCAGCTCGTCAAGGATGGCGGCGCCTCCGCCTTCGTCTCGATGGGGAACACGGCGGCCGTGGTCACCATCTCCAAGAAGACCCTCGGTGCCCTGAAGGGGGTGGACAAACCCGCCCTGGCCCTCCTCCTGCCCAACCTGAAAGGCCTGACGCTTCTCATCGACGTCGGGGCCAACGCCAACTGCCGGGCCCATCACCTCGTCCAGTTCGCGGTCATGGGCAAGATCTTCATGGAGATGGCCATGGGGATCGCCGAACCGCGCATCGGCCTGATGAGCATCGGCGAGGAGAAGTCCAAGGGGAACGACCTGACCAAGGAGGCCTTCGGCCTGCTCCAGGACTCTCCCCTCAACTTCGTCGGGAATATGGAAGGCAAGGACATCTACTCCGGCAAGGCCGACGTCATCGTCAGCGACGGCTTCACGGGAAACGTCGCCCTGAAGGTTTCGGAGGGCGTCGTCGAGAACCTGTTCTCCATGGTCCGGAACGAGGTCATGAAGAACCTTTTCGCCAAGATCGGCCTGCTCCTCATGAAGAGGAACCTCAGGAAGATCTACAAGAAGGTCGATTACTCGGAATACGGCGGGGCCCACCTCCTGGGCCTGAACGGCGTCTGCATCATCGGCCACGGCCG
>JALHVH010000201.1 GCA_022867105.1 Candidatus Aminicenantota bacterium | reverse complement strand
TCCTTGTCCTGGAGCCGGCGCTCCTTCTGAGAGAATTCGCGCTCCTTCCGCTCGATGGACTGGAAGCGCCTCTCGAGGTTCTCCTCCTTGTTGATGAGCCGGCGCTCGGTCTCGCTGATCTTCCGCCGTTGTTCGCGGGTCCGGTTCTCGAAATCGGCCTGGCGGGCCAGGTCCTTCTCCTTGGCCTCTATGGCCGCTTCGCGCTTGATCTTCTCGGCGTCCCCGGCCGCCCTGGCCAGGACCACCTTGGCCTCTGCCTCGACCTCAACGGCGCGGCGGGCGGCGTCCCGCCTCTTCAGGGCAAGGACGACCACGACCGCCAGCAGGATGACGATGACGGCGGCGCCGGGATAAACATAGATTGGAACGTTCACGATTGTCACCTCCTTGTAAGATCCGGGGAGACGATCGTATGGAGGGCGGGGGAACGAGTCACATGCGAAGGAACGGTCCCGCGGGGGAAGGGCGCCCGTCCGAGGCCCCGGGGACCCTCACGGGAGAGTCCGCGGCGGCCCCGCGGCGGCGCGGTTCGGCATCATCTATGGATGTCCGGACGACAGGTCCTGAACTAAGAAGTGACTTTTCCCAGACTCTTGTATGTGTTTTCATCTTCTAAAAGATGAACCTCCAAGCTTTCGATCTCCGTTTCCATACGGCCGATGGCTTCGTTCAGTTGATCAAGTTTCTTCTGGCTCAAGAAAAACTCGTCCGCGATGTTGAGGGCCGCCAGGACGGCGATCTTCGTCGTGTCCGCGGACTTGGATTTCACAGCCACCTCGTGCATCTTCTGATCGACGTACGAAGTCAAGTGGCCGATATATTTTTCATCCTCATCTCCTTTGACCCGGATTCGGTATTTTTGTCCGTAGATCTCGATGTCGATGATTTTATCGATCATATTCCGAGCTGGTCGATCTGGCTGATGATGGCCTCGATCCTCTCCTTAATGGTTTCCCTCTCGCCCTCGCACCTCTTCAGCTCTTCGTCCAACCGGACGACCTTCCGGCCCTGCTCCTCGAACTCCTTCTTATCCGTTCTGAGCTCTTTGAGCTGCTGGCGGAGCTTGTCGTTCTCGGCCGAGAGCTTGTTGATGTACTCGACGACCCGGGAGATCTTTCCCTCGAGTATTTTAATTCTGTCGATCTCAGTTGTCAATTTTTCCTCCCTTCCTGGGCTGGATGTTCAGGGCCGCCTTCAGGCGGCCGATGATGTCCTGCTGGGCTTTGTCGACCTCTTCGGCAAGGAGCGTCCGCTTGGGGTTCCGGTAGCGGAACCGGATGGACAGGCTGACCTTGTCCCCGGGGATTGACGGCCCGGTGAAACGGTCGGTGAGCTCGAACCCCTCGAGAAAGGGGACCGATAATTTGGCCACAACCGTCCGGATGTCCTGGTAGGACAGGTCCCGGTCCGCCAGGAACGAGAGGTCGCGGCTGACCCCGGGGAACTTGGCGACGGGCGTGAACCGGAAGGCTTTCGGCTGCTTTTCCAGGAGGCCGGCCAGGTTGATCTCGGCGGCGTAGACCGTCCCCTCAAGGGAACACAGCTCCCTCAAGGCCTTTTTCACGACGCCGAGGCGGCCGACCGACTCGCCCTTGTAGACCAGGGCGAGCGAGGCGCCCTCCTCGAAGAAAGGATGGGCGTCGTCGGCGAAAGAGAAGGGTTCGTACCTCAAGGCTGACATCAAGGCTTCGACGGCCCCCTTGAGGACGAAAAAGTCGGTCTCACCGGCCCGAGTCTGCCAGTGGGGCCGGCCTAAAAGGCCCGTCGATAGCAGTCCGAGCGTGAACTGCTCCAGATGGGCCTCGTCCTTCCGGAAGTAGATGTTGCCGAACTCGAAGATATGGACCCCTTCGAGCCCCCGGTTCAGGTTCCAGGCAACGTTCTCGAGAAGGCCCATGACGAGGCTCGTCCGGAGGCTCGCCGACCGGGATGAAATCGGGTTCCGAATCGCGATGGGCTCCCGGCCGCTGGCGACGACGGATTCTTTTTCCGGGTCCGAGAAGCTGAAGTTGATGACTTCGTCCAAACCCTGGTGGAGGAGGACCTGGCGCAGTTTCTGGACCTTCTCCCGCTTCTTGTTGACGGGCGGCTCGAAGGACGCAAGGGGGGTCATTTCGCCGGGGATCTTGTCGTAGCCATAGAAGCGTGCGACCTCTTCGATGAGGTCGGCCTCACGTTCAATGTCCACCCGGAACGACGGGACTTCAGCCCGCCAGACGCCCTTCCGGCTCTCCTCGACCCTGAAACCGAGGTCCTCCAGGATGCGCAGGACCCGGTCCTCGGGGACGTCGACGCCGAGCAGGTCGGAGATACGGCGGTGGCGGAGGACGACGGACTTGGGCTTCCGGGGCTTCGGGTATACGTCCAGGATGCCCCTGGCCGCCTTCCCCCCGAAGCGGCACAGCAGTGAGGCCGCCATCAGGGCCGCCCGGGGCGGAAAGGCGATGTCCGATCCCCGCTCGAAGCGATAGGAAGCGTCCGTGGAGAGCCCCGTCTTTTTAGCGGTCAGCCGGACCGAGACAGGATCGAAGCAGGCGCTCTCGATGAAGACGTCTTGGGTCGTTTCCGTGACGCCCGCCTCCTCGCCGCCCATGACACCGGCCAGGGCGACGGGCCCGGCCTCGTCGGCGATGACCAGCATGTCCGGGGTGAGTTCGATCGTCGAGCCCTCGAGCGTCTTCAGGGTTTCGCCCTTCAGGGCTTTACGGACGATGATCCGGCCGCCGCGGAGCTTGGCAAAGTCGAAGGCGTGGAGGGGCTGGGCCGTGGCGAAGAGGACGTAGTTCGAGACGTCGACGACGTTGTTGATGGGCCGGAGGCCCATGGCTTCGATCCTCCTGCAGAGCCAGTCGGGTGACGGGCCGACCTCGACGCCTTTGACCAGCATGGCGCAGTACCTGGGGCAGAGCGCCTCATCGTAAATCTGGACATCGGTGAGGTCGGCGATCGTCACCGGGAGCTCGTCGACCGGCCAGGTCTTTTCCACCGGCCTTTCGCCGAGCATCGCCGCGACCTCGCGGGCGATGCCGAGATGGCCGAGCGTGTCGGGCCGGTTGGCGTAGGTCTCCACCTCGAAGACCGTGTCCCCGCCCTTCTCTTCGGCGTTCTCGGCCACCAGGCCGATCATGGTCAGCCGTTCGAGGAGCTCCGGCGTCGGGAGATCCGCCTTGACGTAATCCCTGAGCCAATCCAGACTGATCTTCATTTGAGGTTGAACTGCCTTAAGAACCGGAGGTCGTTCTCGTAGAAGAAACGCATCTCGGGGATCTGGTAGGACAGCATGGCCGTCCTGTCGATCCCCATGCCGAACGCCCAACCGGAGTATTTTTCGGGGTCGATATTGACGTTCTTGAAGACCTGCGGATCGACCATGCCGGCCCCCAGGATCTCTTTCCAGCCCGTCCCGCCGCAAACCCGGCAGGACTTGTCCTTCTGCCCGCAGACGATGCACTCGATGTCCACCTCGGCGGAGGGCTCGGTGAATGGGAAGAAGCTCGGCCGGAAGCGGACCTTGAGCTTCTCGCCGAACATCGTCCTGAGGAAGTATTCCAGGGTCCCCTTGAGGTGGGCGAAGGTGATCCCTGCGTCCACGACCAGGCCTTCGACCTGGTAGAACATCGGCAGGTGCGTCGGGTCGGTGGTTTCCCGCCGATAGACGCGTCCGGGGATAATGATCCGGATCGGCGGCTTCTTCTTCTCCATGACCCGGATCTGGACGGGCGAGGTATGCGTCCTGAGGAGCAGGTTGTCCGTGATGTAGAGCGTATCCCAGCTGTCCCGGGCCGGATGGTGGGGCGGGAAATTGAGCGCCTCGAAGTTGTAGTAGTCCGTTTCGATCTCAGGCCCGTCCTCGATAGCGAATCCCATCCCCATGAAGATGTTCTCGATCTCCTGTTGAAAGAGGACGACGGGATGGGGCGCGCCCCAATAGAGGCTCCTCCCGGGGAGGGTCAGATCGATGGACCGGGCCGCCCGTCCGCGCCCAGGGAGCCCCCCCTCGAGGAGGGTGAGCTTTTCCTGGATGTGGTCCTTGAACGCGTTGATGAGCAATCCGGCCCCGGGCTTCTCCGCGGCGGAGAGGCCCTTCATCTCATCGAAAAGAGATGTCAGGCAGCCCTTCTTCCGGCCCAGAAATTCGTTCCGGAGTTCGGCCAGGCCCTTTTCGTCCCGGACCCGGGCAGACTCCTCCGCGAACTTTTTCTTGTATTCCTCGATCTTGCCCTTGAGGTTCGTCATGTTGCCGAATCAGGCCACGGCCGCCTTCGCCTTCTCTGCGATGACCGCGAAGGTCTCGGGCGCCCGGACGGCCAGCTCGGCCAGGACCTTCCGGTCGAGCTCGATGTTGAGCTTCTTCAAGCCTTGAATGAAGCGGCTGTAGGTGATGCCGCTGGCCATGGCGGCCGCCTTGACCCGGATGATCCAGAGCGTCCGGAATTCCCTCTTTTTAGCCCGCCGGTCGCGGTAGGCATACTGGAGGGACTTCTCCACAGCTTCTTTGGCCGTCCGGTGATTGCGGCCCTTGGCGCCCCAATACCCTTTGGCCAGCTTCAGGATCTTGACCCTTCTATCTTTCCTCTTGGTTCCTCTTTTGACTCTCGGCATTTGTTAACTCCTTGATTCGGCCGCAAAAGCGGCGCGGGGCCTTCAGGCCTCGTACGGAAGCATCTTCTTGAGCATCTTCCGGTCGGCCGGACTGGCGGCCTCTTTCTTGCCCAGATGACGGAGCCTCTTGGACGATTTCTTCGTGAGGATGTGGCTCTTGTTTGCCTTACTGTGCAGGAATTTTTTGTTCGCCGTCACCTTGAACCTCTTTTGGGCTCCCTTGTGTGTTTTTAGCTTTGGCATCTTTTCCTCCTGTTTTCGACGGAACGAGCAGGGCCGAAACCGACCAGCCCTGTTTCCGGATGTCTCCGTCCTGAGCGCCGAGGCCCGCCACCTGCTCCAGGACCTTGTCCAGGACCTTGATCCCGAGCTCGGGCTTCTGCTTTTCCCGGCCCCGGAGCATGACCGTGATCTTGACCTTGTTGCCCTCCTCCAGGAACCGGAAGATGTGGCGCATCTTGAAGTCGTAGTCGTGCGTTGAGATCTTGGGGCGGAACTTGATCTCCTTGACCTGGATCTGCTTCTGGTGCTTCTTGGCTTCGTGTTCCTTCTTGTGGAGTTCGTATAGGAACTTGCCGTAGTCCATGATCCGGCACACGGGCGGCGCGGCCTGGGGCGCGATCTCGACCAGGTCCAGGCCTTTATCCCGGGAGATCGCCAGGGCCTGCATCAGGGACAGCACGCCCAGCTGTTTCTTCTCGTCATCGATGACCCGGATCTCCTTGGCCTCTATCATTTCGTTGATCCTGTGCAACTTCGCTTTCACATTCGCCGGACGGAAAGGCTGTCGTCTTAAAATGTTCGTCCTCCTCTACAAATTCACGACTAAAGACTTATTCTTGACGAGCTCCCCGACCTTCTCGAGGAACCCGGCCACTTGGACTTCGCCTTTGTCTCCGGCCGAATGGACGCGGAGCGAGGCCGTGCCGTTCGCCGCCTCCCTGTCGCCGACGATCAGGATGAGAGGGACTTTCTGGACCTCGGCCTCCCGGATCTTGCGGTTGACCTTCTCCCGACTCAGGTCGACCTGAGTCCGGAGGCCGGCTGCCCGGAGCTTAGCGTCGAGCTCCAGGGCGTAGGCGTCGTGCCGGTCGGCGATGGGCAGGACGATGACCTGGACCGGCGCCAGCCAGACCGGGAAGCTCCCCTTGTAGTGCTCGACGAGGATGCCGAAGAAACGTTCCAGGGAGCCGAGGAGTGCCCGGTGGACCATGAAGGGCCGGTGCTCCTTGCCGTCCTCGGCGATAAAGGTCATGCCGAAACGCTCGGACATGTTGAAGTCGAATTGGATGGTCGTGCACTGCCAGAGGCGGCCGAGGGCGTCCTTGATCTTGATGTCGATCTTGGGGCCGTAGAAGACCGCCTCGCCCTCCATCCTCTCGTAGGCCAAACCGCGGGCCTCGAGGGCCTTGACGAGGGAGGCCTCGGCCCGGCACCACAGGTCGTCGGTTCCGCAGTATTTAGCCGGGTTCCCGGGGTCGCGGACGGACAGCTCGATCTTGTTGTCGGTGAAGCCGAAGGCGGCCAGGATACTGATCGAGAAGTCAAGGACTCGGAGGATCTCGGCCTCGATCTGGTCCGGGGTGCAGATGATGTGGGCGTCGTCCTGGGTGAAGCCGCGCACCCGGAGCAGGCCGTGGAGGGTGCCGCTTCGTTCATAGCGGTAAACGGTCCCCAGCTCGGCCCAGCGGAGGGGCAGGTCGCGGTAGGAGCGGAGCCTGGATTTATAGATCTGGATGTGGAACGGGCAGTTCATCGGCTTGAGATAATAATTCTGCCCGTCGATGTCCATCGGGGAATACATGCTGTCCTTGTAGAAGCCGAGGTGGCCCGAGGTCTGCCAGAGGACCTCGCGGCCGATGTGGGGGGTGTAGAGGACGTCGTAGCCTCCCTCCCAGTGCCGCTCGTGCCAGTACTTCTCGATCACGGCCCGTACCCGGGCGCCCTTGGGGTGCCAGAGGATAAGACCTCCGCCCAGCTCCTCCGAGGTGCTGTAGAGGTCGAGCTCGATCCCGAGCCTGCGGTGGTCGCGCTTCTTGGCCTCTTCGAGGAAAGCGAGATGATCGTCGAGCTCCTTTTTGGTCGCGAAGACCGCGCCGTAAATGCGCTGGAGCTGTCTTCCCTTCTCGTCGCCCTTCCAGTAGGCCCCGGACACCGATAAGAGCTTCACGTGCTTGAGGAAGCCGGTGAAAGGGACGTGCGGGCCGAGGCAGAAGTCGGCGAAACTTCCCTGCTCATAGACGGTCACTCTGGAGTCGCCCTTCTCCCGGATGAGTTCGACCTTGAGGTCCTGGCCCTTCTCCCGGAAGAGGCGGACCGCGTCTTCCCTGTCCAGGACGCGCCGCCTGAGGGGGATGTTCTCGGACGCGATCTCCTTCATTCTCTTTTCGATGGCTTCCAGGTCCTCAGGGGTGAAAGGAGTTTCGCGCAGGAAGTCGTAGTAGTAGCCGTTCTCGACCGCCGGGCCGATCCCGGTCTTGGTTTCCGGATAGAGGTCCAGGACGGCATGCGCCAAGAGGTGCGAAGCGCTGTGCCGGAGGACGTCGAGGGCCTCGGGCGAGTCCGGGTAGACTAGGCTGACCTCCATGTCGGCCTCGACGGGGAAGCTCAGATCCAGGAGCCGGCCGCCGGACTTGGCCAGCATGGGCTTCCGCCCCGGGGTCCGTCCGGAAAGGGCCTTAACCAGAGGAGTGCCTTTCTCCGCGGAAAATACAGAGTCCTCGACTTTGATCTTGATCCGTTCGCTCATCCAAGTATTAATTCAAAAGGGGCAGGCCCTTCAAAGGCGTCACCGGACGCGATCGGAAACACTGACACCCAAATACACATGGTAGGCGCGGAGGGAATTGAACCCACGGCCTCTTCCGTGTCAAGGAAGCGCTCTACCACTGAGCCACGCGCCTATCCTCATCTTTTTAAAGCCTTTATATATTAAAGAAATAGAGGCGAACTGTCAATATAAGTCAAGAACTTGTAAACACCTCTTTTTATATGGGTAGGCGTTGTCTGGAGGCCGGTTGAGGGATTCGTCAGCACGCCTCTTTGCCCCGGCGAAGCAAAGTGCGTGCGGCCTGGAGCCGCCCTTGGCCCCCGGCCCCCCCTTATTGATTCAATCACACGAAAAGAGATGCTACCTAATTCGCCCCCAAAATTGCCGATAGGACGCGAGCCGGAATTCCGGGTATCACCAGAAGTCGGAGTCATCGCTTGAGAATTAAGAATCCTATCGGCAATTTTGGGTTCACTTGTCTAGCTTGTCCAGCTCTTCTATAATACCTTCGTGATCGGCATCCTTGCGGACTCCCATGACAACCTGATCGCTCTCCGGCGCGCGGTCCGGCTTTTCAATGACGCGAAATGTAGCCTGGTCATCCACGCCGGCGACTTCGTCGCCCCTTTCGCGGCAAGGGAGCTCCGGGACCTGGCCTGCCCGGTAAAAGGCGTTTTCGGGAATTGCGACGGAGAGAAGCCGGGCCTTATCAAAGCCTTCCAAGGGATGGGCGATGTCGTTGCAGCCCCCCTCGTTTTCGAGCATGACGGGCTGAGGTTCCTGGTTTCCCACATGAATGCCCCTGTCGAGAGTTACCTTAAGACAAGACGGGAGAGCAGAGGAGAAGGCATGCCGTCGGCAGGACGGACGGGACGAGGACGCGTTCCGCGGGCGCTTTTCCCCGATCAAACATATGATGTCCTGGTCTTCGGACACACGCACAAGGCCGAGGTCCGGAGGGAGGGGGGCGTTGTGGT
>JALHVH010000200.1 GCA_022867105.1 Candidatus Aminicenantota bacterium | reverse complement strand
CTCCTCAAGCTCGCGGGGGACAACGGCCTCAACCTCGACGGCATCGAGATCGTCAACCCCCTGACATCCGAATGGAAGGATGCCCTGGTGAACCTCCTGTTCGAGAAAAGAATGGCGAAGGGCTGGACGGTGGAGCAGGCCATCGAGGCGGCTAAAACGACGCTCTACTTCGCCGGCCTGATGCTGGCCACGGACAAGGTCAGCGCGGTTGTCGGCGGGAACATCTCCTCGACCGGGGACGTCATCAGGGCCGCCATCCACACGGTCGGCACGGCGCCTGGGATCTCCACCGTCTCGAGCTTCTTCATCATGGTCTTCCCGCAGAGGCTTCTCTGCTATGCAGACTGCGCCGTCCTCCCCAACCCGACGGACGCCCAACTCGCGGACATCGCCATCGCCTCGGCGAGGAACTTCCAGGCCGTGACAGGCGAGGAGCCCAAGGTCGCCATGCTCTCATTCTCGACCAAGGGCTCGGCCAGCCATCCTGACGTGGACAAGGTCGTCAGCGCCACGAAGATCGCCAGGGAGAAGGCGCCCCACCTTCTCCTCGACGGAGAGATGCAGGCCGACGCGGCCCTCGTCGCTTCGATCGGCGAGCGCAAGTGCAAGGGCAGCCCGGTCGCCGGAAAGGCGAATGTCCTTATTTTCCCCGACTTGGACGCCGGGAACATCGCGTACAAGCTGACCGAGCGCCTGGCCGGCGCCGAGGCCGTCGGGCCCATCGTCCAGGGGCTGAATAAACCCTACTGCGACCTCTCCCGGGGCTGTTCGGCCGACGACATGGTCAATGTCGCCGCCATCTGTTCGCTGATGGCCTGACGCGGGGTTCCTCCGCGCCGGCGCTCACTTCGTGATCGTATACTTCTTGACCAGATGGTGCGGATAGTATGAGAGTTTGGCCCGGCGGAGGCCCGGGATCCCCACATCCTGCTCCCTGTTGACGAACTCGAACGAGGACCATTCGTTCCGGACAAACTCCCGGTTGATCAGTTGGGCGAGGCCGGGGAACTCCGGGCCGGCGATCTCGATATGGATGACGGCCGTGTCAGAGGTCAGTTTCTCCCCCATGGAAAACGCGACGATCCTTCCGTCGACCTCGACGGCTCCTCCGATGAGCCCCAGGACCTCGAAACCGGCCATGGCTTCGAGGATGGCCTCTTTCTCGGCGTGGATCGCCGGATCCCCGTTCGCTTTCCCCGCGAACCACTCCTCGAAGAGCCGGCGGCAGCCGTTCATGAGCCCGGGGGTCAACCGCAGATAGCGGAACACGTGACTCTTCTCGAACTTCCGGATGCGGTTTCGCTTGCCGTCGTATTTTTTACCCTTCAGCCGGATCAGGTCCCCGGTCCTGTAGACGTAGTCAAAATTGTCGGGGTCGGCCTCGCTCCTGAGCCCGGCGCAGTGCCTGAGAACGAAGTCCTCGGGGACGCGGGAGAGGCGGGGCGCGATTTCAAGACAATCCCGGACCGTTTCTTCCAGGTCCGCGGCCCCCACCGGCTGGAGAAAATACGGGGGCTCGTTCGGAGAGTCGCAGAGAACGCAGAGGTTGCCCCGGATCAAGGTGTATCTCGACCGCTCGAAATGCCTCCAGATGAAGATATTCGTGAAATTGACCTCGCAGGCGTCCGACGGATGGGCCCGAATGAGCTCCCCGATGACGGGCCTGTCCTCGAGGCCGACCGCTTTGAACTCCGGGAACTCGGGCGCTTTCATTCCGCCCTTCTCACCATGACCGTGCAAAGGGCCCGGTCGCATCCCTCGCACCAGTCTCCGCCCTTTGCCAGGGAACGGGGGAACTCGAACGTCCGGGAAAAACCTAATCGTTCAAAGAAGCCCGGGATGACCGTCGCCAGATAGATGTCCCCCTGGACCTCGCGAAGCAGAGCCTTGGCCAATTCCCG
>JALHVH010000199.1 GCA_022867105.1 Candidatus Aminicenantota bacterium | reverse complement strand
GGGAATAGCGTTGACCACCGCCCGGATTTGTCAGGAGAAGGAAGTCCTTCCCAAGGGTGGTTTCGCGCTGGTCGTAGAGGAGAAAGGTCAGATCGTCGTCATTGCCGGGGACCCGGTCGTCGCCGATATCCGTGACGACGCGGGGCTCATAGGACGTGAACGGCACGCCCGTGTTCAATGTTTCGACGAGGTCTCTCGTTTCACGGAGGTATCCGGTCAGGCTGAGGATGAGGCCCCGTCCGGATTGATGGGCGATCCCAAGCGAGAGTTCGTCGGTATGGGGCCTCTTGAGCGAAGGGTCGATCCCGGCATAGTATGGTCCCTCGCGGCGGAGAAGCGCGCCGGTTTCCCCGTCGTCGAAGAGCCCGTTGCGGTTCTTGTCCCGCCATGAATAGGCCAGGCCTCCGGGAGCATCGGGGTTTCCGTAGGTCAAATACGAAAGAGGCAGGCCGAAATAATATCTCCCCGCGAATATCTTGACGGCCGTCTTGCCGGACCTCGTGATGGGAATGACGAGCCCGAGCCTCGGCGCGGCGTGGAGCCAGCGGACCCCGGTCTTTCCTCCCGGCGCCTTGCCGTCCGCGTAGTTGATATTGAGGCCGAGTGTCGCGGAGAGATGGCCGGGGAAGGTCCACGTTTCCTGGACGAAGGCGGACGCTTCGAGGGAGGATTCGCGGTGTTCTCCGGGCGAGTTGAATTTGACGACTTCGAGCGGCCGACCCTCGAAGAAGCGCAAATGGACGTTGTCCCGGACCTCCTCGAGCGATTTCGAAGCGCTCCTCTTGACCTCGCCTCCATACTCGAAGCGGTGGCTCGTCGTGCCCGTCATCCCCATGAGCTCGCCGCGGGCGAAGAAGGTCAGAAGCTCCCGTCGCCCCTGACCGGCCTTGGCCGCCGGTCCCGTGACCAGGTTCCGGAGGACTTCGACGCCATGCTGGCCTCGGGCTTCGTCCTGAAAGCGGGACCGGCGGTCGGTCCGGCTGAAACCGGCCCCCGCGGTCAGGACGTGACCGCCCCCGAGTAGGAAAGTCCCTGTGGCCTGGAACACGTCATAGGTATCCTTTTGGTCGACGGTCGAAGCGAAGGGGACGTGGCGTCCGGCCCCGAAGGAAGGGTTCTTCACGGACTGTCCCGTCCAGAGCAGGGACCAGGAGCTCCGTCCGGCCTCATATCTCAATTTGGCCAGGCCGGAATAGACGGAGCTCTTGTCGTCCCCGGAGAAATCCGCGATGTTCCGGGAGACCTTGAGACCGGTCCATGACGTGTAAAAAAAGAGCTTCCCCGGGACCAGGGGCCCCGAGAGATCGAAGTGGCCATCCCGGGAATCGTTCAGCGTGTGGTTTTCCAGCAGGCCTTCTTTCCTGAGGGCCGGCGTGATGTTCGAGCTCGAAAGAGCTTTGTGGCTGAAAAATGCCGAGACGGTCCCCGTATATTCGCCCCCGCCGTCCTTCGTTACGAGGTCAAGGATTCCGCCCGGAGTGTTCGATCGGGCGGAATGCCCGGCGTTTTCCAGGCGGACGGTCCGGAAGCTCTGGATATCGGGATAGAAGAGGGGGAAACCGCCGTAATAAGGGTCCGTGACACTCATTCCGTTCAACCGGTATTCGTTCTGGGTCCAGGACGTGCTCCCCCGGGCGCTGAAGAGACCGGGAAGGCCGTTCCAAAGGCCGCCGACGTCGACGCGATTCGTCGTGGCCGAGAGATCCTGGTTCTCGATAAGCGACCAGATCGAATTCTCGGACGGGAGGAGCTTCATCTGGGATTCGTCGATCGCGGTCGCCGAAGCAAGGTCGCCGGGGTCGCCGAGCACGGTGTCGAGGACGACGACGTCTCCCGGAACGCGGGAGACGATCTTCAGCTTGATGAAGAGCGTCCGGGAGGCCGCGAGATCCAGGTCGGTTCCCGCCGGCAAAGAGGCTCCGCCCGCTTCACACTTGATGAAGAACCGTCCTTGAGGCAGACCCATGACATGAAAACGTCCTTTTGCATCACTCGAAACGCTCCATGTCCGGTCACCGGCGATCGTTGAAAAGCTGATCCCCGCGCCGGGAAGCGGAGAACCGTCGGCGTCTTCGATGGCCCCCCGGATGCTGTTCATGTTTTGCGCCGGCAGGTGGGGAACAAGGCGAAAGACGAAAACGACGGAGATGAGAAGAATGCGGATGTTTTTCAGCATCGTAAAGCCATTCCGTTTTACTTGTTTGGAGGAAACATGTCAAGGCGCATTCCCCGCCCAAAAAGGCCTATAGGGTCCTTTCTTCTCAAGCGATGACACAAACTCCTTGGGATATCCGGAATTCCGATTCCGGTCTTGTCGGCGGTTTCGGGGCCTGCTTAACATCCCGCCGTGGTTGCGTTATAATCACGATCCTTATAAGAGAAAGGACGGTCCCATGGAGATCAAGAAGGACATCGCGATCATAGGGGGGGGGCCCGGCGGCTACCTCGCGGCCCTCAGGGGGACTCAACTCAAGCGTTCGGTCGTCCTTTTCGAGATGGACCGGGTCGGCGGGACGTGCATGAACTACGGCTGCATACCGACCAAGTATCTTTTGCATCAGACCAAAGCCCTCAAGGAGATCAGGGAGAACAAGAACCTGGCCGGATCGGCGGCCGGCGCCGCCCTCGATTGGCCGTCCGTCCAGGCGGGACGTGTTTCCGTCGTGAACAGGCTGGTGAAAGGCGTGAAATTTCTTCTCGAGAAGGGCGGGGTCGAGATCGTCAAGGGGCGGGCCGTCCTTAAAAACGAAAACCAGGTGACCGTCGAAACCCCGGACGGCGTCAAGGTCTACGCGGCTTCGAGGATCATCCTGGCCGCGGGGAGCCGCGTGGCGTCCCTGCCGTTCCTGGAACCGAACGGCGCCGAGGTCGTGACAAGCCAAGAGGCCCTCGAGTTTCCCTCCGTCCCGAAAAGCCTGGTGGTCATAGGGGCCGGGGCCATCGGTCTTGAGATCGGCTCCATCTACCGCAGGCTGGGGACCGACGTGACCGTCCTCGAGATCCTGCCGGGCGTCATGCCGGGATGCGATAGGGAATCGGCGACCCGCCTCGAGCGCATCCTCAAGAAACAGGGGCTCAACGTCCTGACCCAGATGCGGATCGAGAATGCCCTCGTCGAACAGGGCAGCGTAACCGTGAAAGGCGCCTGCCTGAAGAACAATGTTCCCTTTGAATACGCGGCCGAGCGCGTCCTGTTGGCCGCGGGCCGGCGGCCCAATTCGGAGGGCTTTTCGGCTTCGCCCATGTTCACGCTGGGGCGCGGCGGATTCGTCCAGGTCAATTCCCGGCTCGAAACCAATGTCCCGGGGATCTATGCCGTCGGCGACCTCATCGGAGGCAAGCTCCTGGCCCATAAGGCTTACCATGATGCCGTTGTTGCCGTGGAGAACGCCTGCGGGATGGAAAGGACGGTGGACTACGCCGCCCTTCCCATGGCTGTCTTTACGGACCCTGAATTCGCCTCCGTCGGCCTGACCCAGGAAGAGGCCCGGGAACAGGGGGTGAAGGTCCGGAGCGGGTTATTCCCGCTCCAGGCAAGCGGCCGTGCCCTGACCATGGACGCCCTCGACGGCCTTGTCAAGGTCCTGGCCGACGAATCGGACCGGGTCGTCGGGGCCCATATCATTGCCCCCGGCGCCAGCGAGATGATCGCCGAACTGACCCTGGCCGTGGCTAAAAAAATGAAGGTCCGGGACATCGGTTCGCTGATCCACATCCATCCTACGCTCTCGGAGGCTGTCGGGGAAGCCGCCTTAAAGGCGAAAGGCTTAGCCCTGCACCTCCTCAATTGACACACCTACATCTGAAGGCTAGAATAGCGGCGCTGAACATGGACAAGAACGACCTCGTCTATGGGAATAGCTGGTACGAGGAGGAATGCGACGATTTCACGTCCTTCCGCTGGTTGCCGACGAAAGGGGCGATCCTCATCCCGAGGGAGATGACTTCCGCCCATAAATATATTACTCTGCCTGTCTTTTCGGAATTCGCGGACTTCAGCCAGATCCTGACCGTGCGGCTGGGGGAGAAGACTCTGGCCGAGCTGCCCCTGCTCAAGAGCTGGAACTTTTACACCGTTCCCCTGAACGCTCCCGGGCCGGGCGACGCGGGCGGCAGGACGGCGGGCCCGGTCGTCCTCACCCTATCCCTCAACAAGCTCCTCCCCGCCAAGTACCACTCGGGCGACTCGCGTTCCCTTGGCGTCCGCGTGGGCGCCTCCGAGTTCCACAACGACGATGAACGGCATGCCATGTTTCTCTTTTTCCATAAGAACGCGCAATTGAACCGCCGGGAGATGGCGGAAGGAAAGATCCGGCTCGAATCCTACCCCCTCAGCCTGGGGATCGACCTTTATGGCAAGTGCAACATCAGCCCGCATTGTGTCTATTGCCTTTGGGACAGCATGAAGGAACTGGAAGGCGGGAACGCCGATGTCCGCGTGGATAAATCGACGCTGGAAGGCTACGGCCCGTTCTTCAAGGCGGCCAGGTCGCTGATCAACTGCTCCTTCGGCGAGCCCCTCCTGCACCCCCAATTCGAGGAGATTCTCGACTTCTGCGCCCGGAACAACAAGATCCTCGAGCTTTCGACAAACGGCCAGGCCTTCAACGAGCGGACCGTCCAGGCCATGGCCGGGAAGCCGATCTACCTCTACATCTCGCTCGACGCCGCTACGAAGGAGACTTACTCCAAGATCCGAAACGACCGCTGGGACACCATCATCCCCGGCCTCCGGCGGCTCGGGGAGGCGAGAAAAAAGGCCGGCGGCCTGCCCAAGATCAACATGGTCTTCATCCCCATGCGGGTCAACCGGGGCGACCTCGAGGAGTACTTCAAGCTGTGCGTGATCGTCGGGGCCGACTCGCTCGTCATCAGGCCCATGCTCTTCCTGGTGGATGCCAGGATCGAAGAAGACAGGGGCGGCTATCATTTCGACTACGAGAGGGAGATGCTCAACCGGCAGGAGATCGAAGAGGTCCTGCGCCGGTGCGACGAGTACTCGGAGAAATACGGAGTGCCGGTGGCGAACCAGTTCGATTTTGGTCTTGTGAAGGAGCCGGGGAAGCAAGCCGGGGGAGAGAAGGCATGATGACCCCAACGGATGAACGGATGAATGTCGCGGACCCGGATGATCTGGGCTTCTCCAACCTTCCTCTTTGCCGGGAGCCTTGGGAAAATTTTTACATCTTGCGTCGCGGGATCATGCCGTGCTGTTACGGATCCCCTGTCGACGTGTTCACCGCCGATTACCAGGAAGTCTGGAATTCCCCCAAGCTCCAGTCGATCCGGAGCTATTTGAGCAAAGGCAAGCTCAGCCCTTTTTGTTTGAAGTGCCTCAGCTGTCCCATCGTCCAGAGGGAACTGGCCAAAAGGAATGCCCACAGCTCCGACCCCGGCGCTCCCCTGGTCACTCCCCCGCGGCCTCCGCTCTTCCTGCGCCTAGTCAACAAGACCCTTTTTGGACTTCCTCGCCGGATCTACCGGGCGCTCAATAAAAGCCGGTAAGCCGGTTGGAAGCATTTCTTTTCCTGCCGATTCATCGGCTTTTCTTTTGGCCGACATAGCCCTTGTTGGAGAAGAAGATCGAAGCATGGCAGGGGAGCGTGATGGGAATCAGACTGTAGGCGTTCTCGAAGACGACGCCTTCCCGCGCCAGCGCGTCGATGGCCGGCGTCCGGGCCCGCTTGGAGCCGTAGGCGCCGACATGGTCGGTCCTCAGGGTATCGAGGGTGATCAGGATCAAGTTTGCGGGTGCCGTTTCCCGCCGGCAGCCGCCGAGCCCATGAAGCGTCCAGACTCCGGCAAGGAAGACCGCGGTCGGAAAGCTTTTCTTGTTCATCCCGTCGCCGATGATTATGGAAAAAAGCGCGGGGATTATCAAAACGTTTGCAAAACGCGGAGCGATTGACTACAATTTTTTCGGTTCCTATCCATCATGACCGAGCTTGTTGTGACCTTCATCGTCTTCGGCGGACTGGGCTTGGCCATGCTTTTTATGAACAAGCTCTTGGGGCCGAGAAAAAAGAGCCCGGCCAAGGACCGGCCCTTCGAATGCGGCAGTCCCTACCTTCAGACCGGCATCCCGCCCATCTCTATTCCGTTCGCCCTGGTCGCCTTGATCTTCCTTCTCTTTGACGTCGAGATCG
>JALHVH010000024.1 GCA_022867105.1 Candidatus Aminicenantota bacterium | reverse complement strand
TCGAATGAACGTCAAATTAGCGAAACGAGTCGTCATGGCCCTTCTGTTTATCTTGTCGCCGTTTCTTGCGGTCCCCCAGGAGAAGTTCACCCAGGAATACCGGATCGGCCCCAAGGACCTCCTCGAGATCAGCGTCTTCGGCGCCGACGAACTGAGCCGGACGGTCCGGGTGTCCGAGGACGGGAAGGTCACACTGCCCCTATTGGGCGAAGTCCTCGTGGACGGGCTGACGAAGTCCGAAGTGGAGAAGAAGCTGGGACAGCTTCTTGGGGAGAAATACGTCCAGAACCCCCAGGTGACGGTCTTCATCCGGGAATATCAGAGCAAGCGGGTCTCCGTGCTCGGAGCGGTGGAGAAGCCGGGCCCTTATCAGCTCCTCGGCCGCCAGACCCTGATGCAGATCATGTCCGAGGCCGGCGGCCTGACCCGTGACGCCGGCAACGAGATCGTCATCATTCGCCAGCTTCCGGACGGCTCGAGCACGTCGCTGCGCATCTCCATCGACGACCTTTTCCTGAAAGGCGACGCCAAGCTCAACGTTCCCATGGAAGCCGGCGATATCGTCACCGTCCCGGTGGACAAGCCCGTCGTCGTCTATGTCTTCGGGCAGGTCAAGAACCCCGGTGCCCTCCAGGTGAAGAAATCCAACATCCCGACCCTCCTTCAGGCCATCGCCCAAGCCGGCGGTTTCACGGACCGGGCTTCCAAGGGCGGCGTCATCATCAAGAGGAAGGACGAGACCGGCAAGGAGAAGGAGATCAAGGTCAACGTGAGGAGCATCCTCAAGAACAAGGTGAAGGACGTCCAGCTCCTCGAGAACGATACGATCTACGTCCCGGAGTCCCTCTTTTGATTTAAAATGAACCAAGGAAAACGTCCATGAACAACAAAATCGAAAAAAAAGAGATCGATATCCTGGAATATTGGCACATCATCCTAAAGCGCAAGTGGATCCTTGTCACCTTCGCCGCCGTCCTCGTGGTGTTCGTGGCGATCTTTTCGTTCACCTCGACCCCCCTCTACCGGGCCACGGCGTCCATCATGATCGAGGAGCCGAGCTCGAGCATGCTCAACATCCAGGACATCATGAACTACGGCGGGTATTACCGCTCCGATTACCTGGGGACTTTCTTCAACACCCAACTGAAGCTCCTGGCCAGCCGTTCCCTGGCCGAGCGCGTCGCCAAGAAGATGAACTTCCCGGCCCGGCCGGAGTTCTTGGCGGCGGCGCGGTCCCGGACGAACCTCTTCCAGGGGGTCAAGAACCTCGTCACCTTGCGTTGGCTCTTCACGCCGAGGAAGCCGGCGGACCGCGGCGAAAAAGCCCAGTACCAACCCAACCCGTATTCTGCCTACGCCTTCACCGTGCTCGGCGGGTTGAGCATCACGCCGGTCGAGGAAACGAGGCTCGTCGACGTCAGCTACACGTCCTCCCACCCGGTGCTGGCCGCGGACATCGTGAACACTCTCGTCGAGGAATTCATCAGTTTTTCGATCGAGTCCCGCTATGAGGCCACCCAACAGGCCTCGGAGTTCCTGACCGAGGAGATCGCCAAACTCCGCGACGATCTCGGGGCGAAGGAACGAGACCTCCAACGCTACGGCGAGGAAAAAAAGCTCCTTTTCCTAAGCAAGGACGAGAGCTCGGTGGTCAACAAGTTCGCCGACGTGAGCTCGGCCCTGACCGAGGCGCAGGTCGATCGGATCAAGAAGGAGTCCCTCTTCCGGGAGCTGAGGGGCCTCAAAGCGGACGCTCTGCCCCAGTTCATCAGCAATCCCTTGATCCAGAGCCTCAAGACCTCTTACACCCAGACCAAGAACGAATTCGACGAGAGGAGCAAGGTCTTCAAGCCGGATTATCCGGAGATGATCAAACTGAGGACCCGGATGGACAGCATGAAATCGGAGCTCCAAAGCGAGATCCGGAAGGCCGTCGACGCTTCGGAAGCCGAGTTTCGGGCCTCCCAGAAAAAAGAGGTTTCCCTGCAGAACATGCTGGAATCCCAGCGGACCGAGGTATCCAAGATGGACAGCAACGCCATCCTCTATAACAGCCTAAGGATCGAGGTCGAAAACATGCGGAATCTCCTGAACTCCCTGGTGGCCAAGCAGAACGAGACCCTGGTTTCCGCCAGGCTCGGAGGCCTGAGGACGAGCAACATCAAGATCATCGACAGGGCGCTGGTCCCCGGAGGTCCGTTCACGCCCAACACCAAGAGGAACCTCCTGATGGCTTTGCTCGTCGGCCTCCTCGGGGGACTGGGCTTGATCTTCCTCGTTGAATACATGGACAATTCCGTAAAGGGACCCGAGGATGCCGAAAAGGTCACGGGGCTCCCCTCGCTGGGGATCATCCCGTTCCTATCCCCGGACGGACTGAAGAAGCGTTCCGACCAGTACGGGAGCTATTCCTACGGCGCGGAGAACGCCGCCGGGGAAGAGACGATACCCGAGGTCAGCGAGATCGAACTCGTCAACCACCTCTTTCCGAAATTCTCCATTTCCGAGGA
>JALHVH010000198.1 GCA_022867105.1 Candidatus Aminicenantota bacterium | reverse complement strand
CGACGGCCCTTACGGAGTCTACCATTCCCAGTATGATGATTTTTACTGGATGTCGCATTTCGGCGACCCCGAATTCCGCTATCACGCGACCCTGGCAACGCTTTGGGGAATGGCGGCTTTAAGGCTGGCCAATGCCCAAATTTATCCTTTTGATTATGAAGCCTATGCCGGAGAAATCGGTTCTTATGTCAAGGAAATTTTGAGTCCAGGAGAAAAATCGATCTCTCCCGACCTCAACCTCCTCGCCGGCCAAATCGAGAGCTTTCAAAAAACCGCCCGGGAGCTGAACATCCATATCGAACGGCTCCTCTCTCAAGAGAGCAAGGTCTCTTCCGAAATTCTTCAGGTCCTAAATGCCGCCTTGATACAGGCGGAAAGGGATTTTGGATTCCCCGGGGGTATTCCCAAGCGCCCCTGGTATAAGCACCTCATCTACGCCTGCAAGTTCACTTACGACCCGGAAGTCCTTCCCGGGCTTACAGAAGCCGTGGAGGAAAAAGATTGGGCCCGGGCCAAAGAGCAGATCTCCCTGCTAGATAAAGCCATCAGCCGTGCCGACCAGACACTCGAAGAGGCCTTGACAAAAGTCCTAGAAAACCACAAGGGTGAATGAAAACTCTTCGGCGTTTGACATCGCCGCACGGCCGGCGATATAGTTCCGGCGTGGTTTAGCCGGTGTGACATGAACCGAATCCGTCGTCGCGTGTTCCTGAAGCAAACGGCGGCCGCCTCGGCGGCGCTGGCCGGCCTTGACCTCTCCTCCTTTGCGGTAAAGCGAGCGGCCCCGGAAATGATCGCGGCCAGAAAACTTCCCTGGTATCGCCGGACGACACGCTGGGGTCAGACCAACATCACCGAACAGGACCCCGCGCGTTACGACATCGGGTGGTGGCGCCATTACTGGAAGCGCACCCGGACCCAGGGTGTCATCATCAACGCCGGCGGCATCGTGGCCTATTATCCGAGCCGTGTGCCGTTTCATCGGCCGGCTCGGTTCCTGGGCGGACGCGACCTGTTCGGCGAGCTCTGCCGCGCGGCGCACGAGGACGGTCTGGCAGTTTTCGCGCGCATGGATTCCAATCGAGCTCCTGAGGACCTCTATCGCGCCCACCCGGATTGGTTCGCCGTGGACGGATCCGGAAAGCCATACCGGGCCGGCGAGCTGTTTGTCTCCTGTGTCAGCGGCCCGTATTACGACGAGCACATTCCCGCCATCCTGCGCGAGATCGTCGAACGGTTTCACCCGGAGGGTTTCACGGACAACAGTTGGAGCGGACTGGGGCGCGACAGCATTTGCTATTGCTATAACTGCCGGAGAAGATTCCATGAGAAGACCGGCAAGGACATCCCGCGCGAAAAGAATTGGAGCGAACCGGCTTATCGCGAGTGGATCCAGTGGAACTACTTGCGGCGCCTGGAGCTTTGGGACTTGAACAACCGCGTGACCACGGCCGCCGGCGGGCCGGACTGCATCTGGGCGGGCATGAACAGCGGCTCGGTCGGCGAACAGTGCCAAAGCTTCCGCGACTCTAAAGAGATCTGCCGCCGGGCGGAGATCATCATGCTCGACCATCAGGCGCGGAGCGACGCGGGCGGGTTCGAGGACAACGGCGAATCCGGCAAACTCATCCACGGCCTGCTCGGATGGGACAAACTCGTCCCGGAAAGCATGGCCATGTACCAGGCGGGAAGCCCCGCCTTCCGCGCCGCCAGCAAACCCGAACCTGAGGCGCGCCTGTGGATGCTCGACGGCATCGCCGGCGGCTTACAGCCCTGGTGGCATTACGTCGGCGCTTACCACGAAGACCGCCGCATGTATCGCACGGCCGAATCCGTCTATCGCTGGCACGAGGCCCACGAGGAATTTCTGGTGAACCGCCGTCCGGTCGCGACCGTGGGCGTCGTGTGGTCCCGCGAGAACACCGATTTCTATGGACGCGACGACGCGGTCCTGCTGGTGGAACTCCCATGGCGCGGCATCACCCGGGCGCTTGTCCGCGCGCGGATTCCCTACCTCCCGGTCCACGCCGACCACATCGAGCGCGACGCCCCGCAACTTTCCGTGCTAGTGCTGCCCGATCTGGCCGCCATGTCCGAGAGCCAGGTCGCCGGCGTTCGGCGCTTCGTGGAACGCGGCGGGGGCCTCCTGGCCACGGGCGAAAGCAGTTCGCTCGACGAATGGGGTGACGCGCGGCCGGATTTCGCCCTGGCGGATCTCTTCGGCGCGCACCTCGCCGGCCTGCGACAGGCCTCCGGCGAAGCCGTGCGTAAGAAGAACGCAAGCGATACGGCGCACACCTACCTCCGCCTCAGCCCGGAACGGCACGCCAGCGTGGACGGCCCGCGGACCGGCGCCGAACCGCCGGTCGCCGGCGAGCGCCACGAAGTCCTGCGCGGATTCGAGGAGACGGACATCCTTCCGTTCGGCGGCGTCCTCGGGCCGTTCCGCGTGGATCCGGCCGCGAAAGTGCTCATGACCTTCGTCCCCCCGTTCCCGATCTACCCGCCCGAAACGGCCTGGATGCGCGAACCGAAGACCGACCTCCCCGGACTGATCCTGAATTCACCCGCCCGCGCCGGACGCGTCGCGTTCCTTCCGGCCGACCTCGACCGCCGCTTCGGCCGAGACAACCTTCCCGACCACGGCAACCTGTTGGCGAACCTGGTCCGTTGGGCGGCCGGGGGCGAAATCCCTCTCGTGGTCGAGGGCGCCGGGTTTCTCGACGGCCACCTTTACCGCCAGCCCGGCCGTTTGATCCTGCACCTGGTCAACCTGACGAACGCCGGCACCGGGCGCCAGCCCGTCGACGAATTCATCTCCGTCGGTCCGCTGGAGGTGCGCGTGAAACTACCGGAGGACGTCCGCGGCGAACACGCGCGGTTCCTCGTTGCCGGCAAGACCGTGTCCGCCTCCGTCAGTGCCGGATGGAGCCGCTTTGAGATCGGATCCATCCTCGACCACGAAGTCGTTGTGTTGAGTTGAGACGAAACGCTTCTATCGGTCTTGTGCCAGCTTCACACGGACCCAGAAGGAACGCTTTTTAATCCCGGAACGGTCAGGGCCCGACATCACGTCATAGGCGCTCAGTTGTTTCTGGGCCGGAGTCTCACCAAACTCGGTCGGTTCACCGGAGCCCGTCGGAGCCCCGGAGGGAGGCGGGGGCTCCGGTCTGTTGGGCATGGCCGGTCCCATGACCTTTGCCAATCCGCCCCATTCAAACCCGACTTCGATGTTTGTCCCGGGTTCGGCGACGAATCCGCCGGGATAGAGCTTACCCGATGACAAAGGAACGCTGAACTCATAGGTCGTAAGGCCGCCCTGACGGGTCCCGTTGAAGGCGGGAAGTTCCACCTCCGCCCTCGGCCCGGAGGGCGGAATGACCTTTCCCTTCTTGTCCACGGCGTCAGCCTCAAGCACGGTGTAATAGGGTTCTGTCAGGAGCCTCATCTTATTTTCCTCAGTCAGGGGTCCGACCAGCTTTTCCATGGCAGCGATAAACTGATCGGTGGTGACTGTCCTTTTGATGAACCTCACGCCAAAATCCTTTTTCTTTTTTCCGGCGGTTCCGAGATAGATCGTCATCCCGGATGATGATAGCCGCAGAACATCAGAGTGTCATAGCTTCGGAATTTATCGGTGGAGACGATCGATCCGCGACGGACCGTGCCAAGCGG
>JALHVH010000197.1 GCA_022867105.1 Candidatus Aminicenantota bacterium | reverse complement strand
ATGTGGTATCCGGCGATCGGCAGGAAGCGCATTCGCAGCTTCATGAAGACGGAGTGGGGCGTCCTCTGGAAAAAGTACTGAGGGGATCGCCGAGAAGAACTCAGGGACATTCCTCCGAAAGACGTGAATTTGCCCCGGCGAGTCAAATCCCCTCCGGCTCCGGGCCTCGCTCTCCCCTCCGAGAGTCGGGGAACCATGCCCGCTCGGCCCTTCGACGGCTTTCTTCGGAATATCCCTTTCGTCCTTATCAGCGATCCCAAATATCGTTTTTAAAGTGCTGGAATGCTGATTTTCCCCCGTCTATTGGATCCCGAGGACTTTGTGGAGCTGGGCGGAGACGCGGAGGTTTTCGAGCCCTTCCTTGAGGCCCGCGGACAGGATCTCCATGGCTTTAGCGGCGCTCCGGCGGCGGTTGGACTCGGGTTGGAGGAAGACGGGTGTTCCAGGCGGGAATTTCTTCCGGACCCGGCGGACGATGTCGAGGCTCAATTCCCGGCTCACGACGAGCTTCACGTCCCTGGCCGTTTTCAGGAACCGAGGCTCGACGGCATATTCCGGAGGCTTGGGGGATACCGTATACCAGTCCACAGCGAGCAGGCGGTCAACCGTCCCGTTGGTTTCGGCCTGAACCTTGAGCCCTTCTTTCTTGAGATCGCGGACAAGCCCCGAGATGTCCTGAAGGAGCGGCTCGCCACCCGTCAGGCAGACCCACGGCGCGGGGAAATCGAGCCGGAGCCTGCGGACCTCGGCCAGGACCTCGTCCCGCGTCCGGTCTTTTCCGCCCGTCCAGGCATATTTTGTGTCGCAAAACGCGCAACGCCGGTTGCACCCGGACAACCGCACGAAGATCGTCGGTTCTCCCTGGCGAAGACCTTCGCCCTGGACGGAGGCGAAGACCTCAGCGATCTTCAGAGTAGGTCGCGGAAGCATCGTCGGATTCCCAAACGGTCACGGCCTTGACGGGATAGAGCTTCTTGAGCTCCTTGTAGAAGTGGCGCGACAGGTTCTCGGCGGACGGATTGAAAGGGTAGACGTCGTTGAGGAGCGTGTGGTCGGGAAGGGTCTCGGACAGCCGCTTCTTGATGTCCGTGAAATCGATGCCGATGCCCGCCTTGTCGAGCTCGGCGACTTCGATCTCGACCTCGACCTGGAACGTGTGCCCGTGGACCCTCTCGCACTTGCCTTTGTATTCGCGGAGGAAATGGGCGGCCTGGAACTTGTCCCTGACCTTCAATGTCCAGCTCATGGATTCCCTTCCTTTCGCAGCCTGGTGATGAGCGGGTCTTCCAGGCCGGCCTCCCGCCAGGCTTTCTTCCGCAGGAGGCAGGAGGAGCAGGCGCCGCAGGGGGCCTCCCCCCCGGAATAACAGGACACGGAATACGAGTAGTCGGCGCCGAGGGCGAGCCCCTTCCGGATGATCTCGGATTTTTCGAGCTCGATGAAGGGCGCGCGGACGCGTATCGGCGGGGCGCCGAACGCGGCCTTCGTTCCGGAGTTTATAGCCTTCTCCATCGCCCGGACGAACTCACGCCGGGTGTCGGGGTAGTTCGGAGAGTCGACGATGTTGAACCCGCAGACGAGGTCCGTGACGCCCCGGGCTTCGGCCCAGGCCGCCGCGAGGGCCAGGAGGATGCCGTTCCGGAATGGGACATAGGTCAGCGGAATCCCGGCCTTGAGCTCTCCGAGGTCCCTGTGCTTGGGAACGGGGATCGCCGCGTCCGTCAGGGCCGAGCCTCCGACCTGGGTCAAGTCGACCTTGAGGACGGCATGGGGAAGGCCGAGCTTCCGGGTCAGGCGCCGGGCCATTCGGACCTCGACGGAGTGCCTTTGACCATAGTCGAACGTGAGCGCGAAAACCTTGGCGTACCCCGCGAGCGCCCAGTAAAGAGCCGTCGTGGAATCGATGCCGCCGGAGAATAAAACGACGCAGGATTTCATGGCCCTACCCACGCCGATGATAAAGCAGAATCAAGTTGGGGTCAACTTGACACCCCCATACCCCGGTGGTAATGTTCTGATTCCGGACGAGGAAGATGTCTGAAATATTTGCGCTTCTGGATAAAGTGAAAAAAGGCGGAGAGTTCATCCTCCGGGACGACCAGTATGGATTCACCGATACCCTGGACGCGGTCAAGACCGCCCGCGCCCGCGGCACTCGCTTCGACCTCCTGGACACAGGGCTGTTCAGCGTCCTGGAGCTGGAGTGGCTCTGCGGGGCCGGCGCTCATTTCTACGGCTCCGACAACGTCGGCCGCGAGACTTCCGATCTCATCCGGGTCCGCAGGGCGTGCGTCCGAGGCCGATCCTCCTCGGTGTTCTTCGTCAACGGTCCTTTCGAGGCGAGCGGGAGCGCGGGGCCGTCTCCTCTTGCCGCACTCGGGGAACTGGGCCGCGAAGGGTTCATCCTGCACGTGTCGAACCGGGAGCACGGCCGGGACGTCCTCCGGTTGTCGGAGCTCGCCGAGGAGGCCCATAAAGGCGGCGGCTTCCTCGTCTATTATTATCACGGGGCCGCGGACGCCGGGCTCGTCGAGTTGGCCTCGCGCGGCGCGAAGATCCACCTATCGGACAAGCACCTCCAGGAAAGTGACCTCGAACTCCTGATCGCCGTCCTCGAAGCTTCGCGTGCGGGAAGGTCGAAGCTCGTCCTTTACGTCGAGAAAGGCATGCCCGTCTGTTTCCTCATAAAGCTCTTTAACGCGGGCGCGACCCTGCTTTTCAAGACGCCGCCGAACGATCGGGATTCGCCCATGGGGGAACTCGAAAGGAAAGCCCGCAGGAGGCCGCTCCGCCCCGGAACGTATTATCTCCATGCGACCT